>JBBIQF010000308.1:0-7545 GCA_037442445.1 Planctomycetaceae bacterium | reverse complement strand
GCCATGTGGCCGCCGATCGAGGGCTCGCGCTCGACGAGGATCACTTTCTTGCCGGCGTCGGCCAGGGTGAGGGCCGCCTCGATGCCGGCGATCCCTCCCCCCACTACCATGGCCCGCGAGGTGATGGAGACGAATTGCCGCTGGAGCGGCTCGTGGGCGGCCACCCGGCGGACCGCGGCGGCCAGATGGGCTTTGGCCTTGTTCAGGGCCTTAGCCCGGTCGTCGGTCACCCAGGATACCTGTTCGCGGATGTTGGCCATCTGCACCAGGAAGCGGTTCAACCCCGCGTCCTCGGCCGCCCGGCGGAAAGTGCCTTCGTGCAGGTTGGGCGTGCACGCTGCGACCACGATGCGGTTGAGGTTGAACTCCTGGATATCGCGTTTGACCAACTCCTGGCCGGGGTCCGAGCACATGTACTTGTAGTGCCGGGCGATGGCCACATGCGGCAGTCCTTTGGCGAAGTCGGCCAGGGCCTCGACATCCACCACGCCGGCGATGTTGGTTCCGCAGTGGCAGATGTACACGCCGATGCGCAGGGATTCATCCGGTGCGATCATGGCTGATTTCCACGAGGGTCGAAGGTTCGGGGGGAACACGTGTGGCCTCGAACACCAGCTCCGCCAGGTCCGCCACGCGGAGCCGCTTTTCGGCGCCGACGGTCTTGACGGCATCCTGGAACATGGCCAGGTCCTTGGGGCAGGCCACCACCAGGCACTCGACGCCCAGGGCCAGGGCCTCGCGGACGCGGCTTTCGGCGGGGCGTTCGGTCGGGGCGGGGACGTCTTTCATCCAGATCCGGCCGCCTCCGGCGCCGCAGCAAAAGCTGTGGGGGCCGTGCCGGGGCATTTCCACCAGGGCCACCCCCACGGTCCGCAACACGCGGCGCGGCGGCTCATACACGCCGTTGAACCGGCCCAGGTAGCACGGGTCGTGATAGGTGGCCGCGAGGTCCAGGGGGCGCCGCGCCCGAAGTGCCCCGCGCCGCAAGAGTTCATCGAGCAGCTCGGTGTAGTGAAGCACGGGTTGGCGGGCCCGATGCCCGTTGCCGCCCAGCGGGCCAAAAGCCCCGGAGCCGTCCAGCGAATACTCGTTCTTGAGCGTGTTATAGGTGTGCGGGTCGGTGGTCAGCAGTTTGTGGAATCGGGCGGCGGCCAGTTCTTTGAGGTTCTTTTCGCGCAACAGCGAGAAGAGGCCCTCTTCGCCGGCCCGGCGGACATCGTTGCCGGCGTTCTGCTCCTTCTCGAACAGGATGCCGAAATCGACGCCCGCGGCGTGCAGCAGCCGGGCCACGATCCGCGTTACCTCTTGGGCCCGCACGTCGTAGGAGGCATAGTCGCCGACGAACCAGAGGTATTCCACCTCCTCTTTGCGGGCGTCTTTCAGGGGGAAGCCCAAGGGTTTGGCCCAATCGGGTCGCTTGCGCGCCGACTGCCCAAAGGAGTTCCCGTAGCGCTGGAGGTTGACCAGGGCATCCTGGAGGCCTTCTTCGACCTCGCCGCGGTCCACCAGGCGGCGGCGGAGGTCGGCGATCAGGCGGGGGTGCTCGATGCGCACGGGGCAGATTTCGTCGCAGGCGCCGCAAGCCGAGCAGGACCACAGTTCCTCGGGCCGAATGTGCGTGCCATGCAAACTAGGGGCACTGCCGTTGCGCACCGGGGTGCGAAGCAACTGGGCATCGACCGCTTGCACCACGCCGCAGGGCGCCAGGGGGCTGCCGCTTTGATAAGCGGGGCATACCTCGCGGCACTTGCCGCACCACGTGCAGGCTTCGACCTGGAGGAGCTGCCGCCAGGTGAGGTCCCGCACCGTATCCACGCCCGATTCGGCCACGACCTCCAGCCGGCCCGGCGGCGTGTCCTGGCGAAACAGCAGATTGGCCGGCGAAGCCAGCAGGTGGAACGCTTTGGTGAACGGGACGGCCACGATCAGGGCGAAGGCCGCCAGCGCATGCACCCACCACGCCGCCTGATGCAGCCCGCGGACGGCCCCCAGGGGTAAGGGCTCCAAAAGCCGGGCAAGGCCGTACCCCACCGGCGCCCAGGGGCCTGCGGGAAACACCGGCTCGCCGCGGGCAAGGCGGGCCAGTGCCGCCTGCTGGCGCTCGGGACCCAGGTGCCGGAAGTGCTCGCGCAGGGTCTCCGCCGATGCCGTAGCTGCCGAAACCTGCTTTCCGAGCTGCAAGCCCTCGGCCAGGCGGAGCCCTTCGATCAAGAAACCTGTAACCGCGATGAGCGCGAGCGTTCCCAACAGGGGGAAGCTATCCAGCAGGCTGATGCCGCTGCGCGTGGGGACAAGCCGCGCGGGCCTCACTATGTAGCGGCGGTAGGCGGCCATGGCCAGCCCCACCAGCAGCACCACGCCGAAGAGGTCCATGGCCAGCTCGAACCACCGGTAAAACGCCCCGCGAAGCACCTGGCTATCGAAAAACAGGTTAGCCACGTCCTGGTCGATGGTGGCCAAGGCGGTCCCCACGAAAAGCACCACCATGCCCCAGAAAATGGTCTGGTGCATCACGATCGAAAACGGGTCGCTGGCCAGCCGCGACTGGAACAGAATGGTCTTCGCCAGCGCCCCCCAGCGCCGCGGGGCCAAGGCTTCCACGATCAGCCGGCCGGGGGAGACCGCTTCCGGCTCGGCCCGGCCCAGGAACCATTTGCGGATCCGCCACACGGTCCCGGCCACGAAGGCCACCAGCACCAGCGGAATGAGCACGTAGAGCAGGATTTCGGAGACGTGCGGGACATTCCACAGGATCGGCCGGGCGGGTTCCATGGCGTGCTATCCTTTCCTGGCTCCAATGGCCTCGACCAGGGCGGGGAGCAGTTCCAAGGCATCGACCTGGGCGCCGTAGTGGGCGATGTCGAAGATGGGGGCCCGGGGGTCGGTATTGACCGCCACGATCAGCTCCGAGTTCTTCATCCCTTCCTGGTGCTCCGGCGCGCCGCTGATGCCGAAGGCCAGGTACAGCTTGGGGCGGACCGTCATGCCCGACTTGCCGACTTGCCGGGTGGTAGGCAGCCACCCCTGGTCCACCACGGGGCGCGAGGCGCACACTGCACCGCCGAGGACCTGGGCCAATTGCTCGGCCAATTCGATGTTTTCTTTCTGCTGGATACCCCGGCCCACAGCCACCAGGATGTCCTGCTGCGTGATGTCCACATCGCCGGCTTCGGGCAGCAGAAACTCTTCGAAGCGGATGGCCGCCGGCTCGAGGCTGGCCGACAACGTGCACGGCTCGACCTGGGCCTTGCCGGCGGCCTCGGCGGCACGGAAGCTGCCGGGCAGCACCATGAGCACGGCGGGAGCCCGGTCGATCCGCAGTTCGGCCACCATCTTGCCGCCGCAGAACGAGGCGGTAACCGCCAGCGCCGAGTCCTCGGCCGAGATCGCCTTGCATCCGAGGGCCAGGGGCGCATCGAGCCTAGCGGCCAATAGCGGCGCCAGGTCCCAGCCGATCGAAGTGGCCCCGATAAGCACGGCCCGGGGGCTGCGGGCGGTGACGACCTCGGCCAGGGCGGCCAGGAAAGGTTCCGGAGCATAGTTGGCCAAGGCCGAATGATCGACCAGCAAGATGCGGTCGGCGGCACCCAGGGCCGGAGCGAAGGCGGCCCCGTTTTCCGAGAGCACCAGGGCGACGACCTCCCCGCCGGAGCCGCCGACCAGCCCGCGGGCTGCCGCCAAAAGCTCGAAGGTGATATCGGCCAGCGTGCCGCGGTGCACCTCGGCCAGCACCAGGATATCGCTTCCGCTCATTTCAGCAGCCCTTTCTGCGCCAGGATTTCTACGATCCGCTGGGCCACTTCGGTGTCGGACCCGGCGATCATCTCGGCCCGCGCCCCGGCCGGCGGCGGTGCCATGTGCGTAACGGCAATCCCCGCCGGGCCAGTGCCGGCAGCGTGTGCCGCCTCTTCAAAGCGGGTCGATTTCATGGCCGCCCGAATCCGGCTGACCGGCACATAGCGCGGCGGCTGTTCGGCCCCCAGGATGCCGAGCACCGCAGGCAGGCGGACCACCAGCCGGGCCATCACCGCGCCGGGGAACTCTTTGCACACCACGACCGAGCCGCCCTCGGCCGCTTGCTTCACCCCGCGGATGACGCCCACGTAGGGCCATCCCAGCCGGGCAGCCAGCAAAGGGGCCAGCGCTCCATCGAGCTCGTCGTGGGCCTGGACCCCCACGAGCACCAGGTCTGGGGCGAGGGTGCGGAGGGCTTCGGCCAGGGCCGCCGCGGCCCGGTGCGGTGTCGGCGATTGGGATTCGTCCCAGGCCAGCTTGAGGATGCGGTCGGCCCCCTTGGCCGCCGCGGTGTACAGCGTGTTATCGACCTCGCCGAAATCCAGGGCGACCACCGTCACCGTGCCGCCGCCCGATTCCTTCAGCAGCAAGGCCTGCTCCAGGGCGTGGTCGTCCGTCTCGTTGACGACGAACGTGGCGGCCGACAGGTCCAGCGCGGTCCCCGAGGCATCGACTTCCAGCGGCTCGATCAAGTCGGGCACCTGGCGCAGCACGACGCCGATATTCATGAGTCGCTCCTTTCTCCGAGGTCCATGGACTCGGCCAACAGCTCGATGATGTCGCGGACCTTCAGCCGGCTTTCCAGCCCCGCCACCTTGGCGGCGTCCTCAAACCGGGAGAGCTCATAGGGGCAGGAGACGGCCAGGATGTCGGCACCGGTCTGGGCGGCCTGGAGTATGCGCTGGTCCGACAGCCGCTTGCCGCCCTGGGCCACGATGTGGCCGTCCAGCCACATGCCGCCCCCGCCCCCGCCGCAGCACAGGGCGTTCTCGCGGTTCCGCTCCATCTCGACGAGCTTCAGGCCCGGGATGAGTTGCAGCAGGGCCCGGGGCGGCTCGAAGCACCCCGCGCGCCGGCCCACGCAGCAGTTGTCGTGGTACGTGACCGTCGCCTCGACCGGCCGCACCACAAGCGCCCGCAGCTTTTCCAGGCGCCCGGCCAGGAACGTGGTGTAATGCTCGACCGGGTACCACACGCCGTAGCGCGGGTAGAAGTTCTGCAGCGCGCGGAATGCATGGGGATCAAGCGTGACGATCCGCTCGAAGTCCTGCTGGGCCAGCAGCTTGCGGTTCTCCTCGACCAGCGTCTCGAACAGGCCTTCCTCGCCGAACATGCGGTCGCACTCGCCCACCGCCTTTTCCTTGGCCCCCAGCACGCCCCACGAGACGCCCAATTCGGTCAGAATCCGTGCAAAGGCCCGGGTGACCACCCGATTGCGCGGATAATACGACGGATAGCACCCCACCAGCCAAAGGACCTCGACGGGCCGCGGCTCTTTGGACAAATCCAGCACCCGCACGTCCAGGTCTTTGGCCCAATCCAGGCGCTGGCGAGGCGACTTGCCCAGCACATTGCCGTACTTGAGCACGTTCTGGAAGGTTTCCTGGAGTTCGGCCGGCGGCTGGAAGCCCGCTTGCATGGAGCGGTCGCGGAGTGCAGGCCATAGCCGGTCGGTCAGCTCGATGTCCCGCGGGCAGCGGAGCGAGCAGGTATAGCACCCCACGCACATCCAGAGCGAAGGGCTGGCCAGCACGCGATCCAGGCCCCGCGCCATGGCCTCGAGAATGAGTTTGCGCGGGGGGAACTCCATCGCATCGCCCAAGGGGCAGCTTGCGGCGCACAGGCCGCACTGCATGCAACCCAGGGGGGGCTTGCCGTCGCCGGTGCGGCTGAGTTCCTCGAGCAGTTCCAGACCCTGCCGGCTTTGCGTTGCGATCATGCGACTCCTCCCGGGGGCTCAGCAGTGGAGGCGATCCGCCCGAAATCCCCCGCCGCGGCGGCCATGCGTGATGCCCGAGGCGTCGGCGCCGCCGATCGCGGCGGGTTCACCCGACCGCTTGGCAACTCCTGTGCCAAACCGCCCAGGCGGCACCCACGCGCGACCCAAGATTAGGCCAAATAAGAACTTGAGAATCTGCGGCGGAGTCCTACCCGGCGGCTACAAAGACCGGGTTGCGGAAATCCGTTAACGGAGGCCACGGAGTTCCGGCGGGGCGCCGCTGGATTCTGGAAGAACAGCCGGGCCAAGCCCGAGCCCAAAAGAACGCCATTTTTCCCAGAAACTTTCGGCAAAACTTAGAGCCCGCCACGCACCTTCCGGCTCTCGATGCCTTGCGTCCCATCCGTGAAGGCGGCGCGGTCTGCCTGCCGCACACCTTCAAATCAGCCGGTACTTTGCCAGCTTATCGCGAAAAGTAGAAAGCTTCATGCCCAGCGCAGCGGCGGCGGCGCTCTTGTTGCCTCCGGTGGCTTGCAAGGCCTGCTCCAAGAGTTCCCGCTCGGTGCGCTCGATGGTCTCGTGGAAGGCACCGGGGGGCACCGGCTCGCGGCGGGCCGCCTCTTCCAGTTCCGGGCGCACGATGTCGGCGGTGATTTTTCCGGACCCTAACAGGAAGGCCCGCTGGAGCACGTGGAGCAGTTCGCGGACGTTGCCGGGCCAATCGTGCCGGCACAAGATCTCCACCGCGCGGGGCTCGATCGAGGCCGGTTGCGGCCCGGCAATCCGGCGAAGCAGGTGCTCGACCAATTGGGGAATATCCTCCCGCCGCTCGCGCAGCGGGGGAATGTTGATCCGCAAGACGTCCAGCCGGTAGTACAGGTCCTGGCGGAAACTGCCGGCCCGGGTCTTTTGCAGCAAGTGGTGTTTGGTCGAGGCGATGATCCGCACATCGGCCTCCAAAGGCTCGGTTCCCCCGACGCGCTCGAAGACTTTTTCTTCGATGGCCCGCAGGAGTTTGGCCTGGTGTTCCAGGGGGATGTCGTCCACATCGTCGAGGTAGAGGGTGCCGCCGCGGGCCAGCTCGAAGCGCCCGGGCCGCCGGGAATCGGCACCGGTGAAGGCCCCCTTCTCGTGGCCAAACAGCTCGCTCTCGATAAGCTGCGAAGGGAACAGCGTGCAGCCGACTTTGACGAACGGGGCCGCCCGGCGGGCCGAGTGCCGGTGGATGGTGGCGGCGATCAAGTCCTTGCCGCATCCCGTCTCGCCGCACAGCAGCACGTTGGCGTCGGAGCGGGCGCAGATTTCGATCATGCGCCGCACCCGGCCCATGGCGGCCGAGCGCCCGACGACCACCGTGTCGATCGGCTCGGGTTCGGCCGGCGGTGCCGAGGAGGCCGCTTGGGCCCGCTGGCGCTCGATCCGCGCCAAAAGCGGCAGCAGGTCCTCGTTGCGGAACGGCTTGGTGACGAAATCGTAGGCCCCAAGCTTCCCTGCCTCGACGGCCAGGGGGATGCTCCCGTAGGCCGTCATGATGATCACCTCGGCGTCGACCTGGTCGCTCTTGATCCGCTTGAGCAGCTCGATGCCGTCGATCTTGGGCATTTTCAG
This sequence comes from Planctomycetaceae bacterium, assembly GCA_037442445.1. Taxonomy (GTDB): domain Bacteria; phylum Planctomycetota; class Planctomycetia; order Pirellulales; family Thermoguttaceae; genus JANLFZ01. The sequence goes on along the minus strand of JBBIQF010000308.1, from coordinate 203 downwards.
GTCGGTGACCACCACGTCGAAGCGCTCGGCCTGGAGCCGGGCCAGCGCTTCAGCACCGTCGGCGGCGGTCACCACCTCGTAGCCCTGCACGCTGAGATCATGGGCCAGGGTGACTCGCTTGAGCTTCTCGTCGTCGGCGACCAGGATTTTCATGGCCATCGCACCACACCCTGCGGATGCACACCCTCCGGCCGCTGGACTCG
>JBBIQF010000307.1:0-7567 GCA_037442445.1 Planctomycetaceae bacterium | reverse complement strand
GGGGGCTCGAGGCGGGGGGGGGGCGGGCGGCGCAAGACCATCGCGTCACAGGGCCGGGGCGGTTTGCGGCGGGCTTTGGGGCTCGATGGGGATTCGCACCACAAAGGCCGTGCCCACCCCCTCTTCGGTCTCGAAGGTGATGGTGCCGCCGTGGCGTTCCACGACGATGGCCCGGGCGATGGCCAGCCCCTGGCCCGTCCCCCGCCCGACCTTCTTGGTGGTGAAAAACGGGTCGAAGATCTTCCCCCAGATGGCCCGGGGAATACCCGTGCCCGTGTCGCGAACCACGATTTCCGCCCAGGGGCCGTCGCGGCGCGTGGAGACGGTGATGGTCCCCTTGGGGCCATCGCGCCCGCCCGCCTTGGCCTCGATGGCGTGGGCGGCATTGACGATCAGGTTCAAGAACACCTGGTTCAGGTCGGCCGGCAGGCAGGTGACCGGCGGCAACTCGGGGTCGAACTGGGTAACCACGTCGGCCACGTATTTCCATTCGTTGCGCGACACGGTCAGGGTGCTTTCCAGCGCCCGGTTGAGGTCCACGGCCTGTTTCTCCTCGCTGCCGGGATGCGAGAACTCCTTCATCGAGCGGACGATCTTGGTGACCCGCTCCACCCCTTCCAGCGACTGGCAGAGGGCCTTGGGGATATCCTCGAGCAAATACGGGCGGTCGGCGGAAGCGGCCGCGGCGGCGATGCCGGCGGCCACGTTTTCCAGCGCCTGCGGGTCGCCCAGCACGCCGGCCAGGCGGAGGCAGTTCTGCAACAAGCCGTTCAAGTCGGTCATCGCATCGCGCAGGAAACGGATGTTATCGCCGATGTACTGGGTGGGCGTGTTGATCTCGTGGGCGATACCGGCGGCCAACTGGCCGATGGACTCCAGCTTCTGCGCCTGGGCCAGTTGCTGCTCGAGCCGCTTTTGCCCGGTGATGTCGGCAAAGGTGACCACCACCCCGCTGATCCGGTCCCGGTCGCGAATGGGCATGCAGGTGTAGCGGGCCGGGAAGGTGGAATCGTCCCTCCGCGGCAGGACGGCCGTCTCCAGGCTCCGCGGCTGCCCGTCGGCCAGCGTTTTTTGGATCAGCGCCGCGGGGTCCGCCTGAGCGCTGGCGGCGCCGGGCGGGCCGAGGACCTCGCGGCACGGCCGGCCGATCAGCTCCTGCGGTTCGTACCCCAGCATCTTCGCGCCGGCGGGGTTGATGAAGATGAACCTCCCCTGGGGATCGACGCCGAAGATGCCCTCGCCGGCCGAGTTCAGAATCAGGTCGTTCTGGAGGTGCAGGCGGCGGAGTTCCTCCTCGGCCCGTTTGCGCTCGGAGATGTCGCGGGCCAGGACCGTGAAAATGCGGCTTTTGTCCACGCAGGTGGTGCTGATGGCCACTTCCAGGGGGCAGGTGCTGCCGTCCTTGCGCACGGCCAGCACTTCGCGCCGCAGGGCGTGCTGCTGGCAGTCGCCGGGCTCCAGGCGGGGCAAGAACCGGCCGTTGTGCGCCTCGTCGCGCACAAAGGGCAAGAGGTCGCCCAGGGGCTTGCCGATCGCCTCCCCGGCCGAGTACCCGAAAATCCGCTCCGCCGCGGCGTTGAAGGTTTCGATGCGGCCCTGGTCGTCGGCCACGATGATGCCGTCGGCCGCCGTGCGGAGCACCGCGTCCATCCGGGCGTGATAGGCCAACTGCTGGCGAATCCGCTCCTCGCGCTCCTGGATCACCCCGTTGGTGGCCTGGCGGTGGCTGCTGCGGAGCGTGGCGTGCTCGCTTTGCAGGTGGCGGAGCCGCGTCTGGGCCTGGACGGCCGCCATGTCGGCGCGGATGGCCACCCACGCGGCCTGCGCGCAGGCCGCCAGCGCCGGCCGGATCGCTTCCAGATGCGCCTCCCAGCCCGGTGCCGGTTCCAGGACCGCTGCCAGATAACCTTCTTCGCCCGGCAGGTCCACAGGCAGAGCCAGCCCCACGCGCTGCCCCTGCATGGTCGAAAGCACCATGGGTTGGCTTGGCGAGGCGTTGGCCCCTTCGGCCAACGTGCGGCAGAGGGTTTCCAGCCGGGGCCGGTCCCATCCCTGGGCCACACGGGCCGTGGCCACCAGCCGGCCCTCCGGCCGGCATAGCACCAGGGCTTCGCACGCCGAGGGGTGGAATACGCCGGCCAGGCCGGCCAGCACCCCGGTCCGGTCTGCGGGCAGTTCCTGCTCGCCAAGCAGATCGGACAGATCAAGAACCGTGTCGCTGGTTGCCATGACTGCCAATGTCCAATAGGGTGGCGTTTTCCGCCAATTCGCGGTCCAAGTCCTGCGCGATGACCACCAGGTCTTCCTTGGACAGCTTGAGGTCCTCCAGCACCCCCCGCCCCAGCCGGGTCCACTTGATGCCCACCGACGAAATCCCCTTGAACGTGCAGATGGCGTTGGCCACCTCGACGCACAGGAGGATGATGCGGCCGTCGCCCCGGTAAAGTTCCGACGCATGGTGGTAGCGGATGGCCGCCCGCGCCCCCTCGGGGAAGCGCCACTGCTCGGCCAGACACAGCCCCAACGTGGTATGGTCGAAGCCCAGGTGCTCCTGCTCCACCTGGACCAGAGGGCGGGATCCGTCCAGCGATTCCAGCACCTTCACGAATCCCCGATGGACATGCTGGTCTTCCAAAATCAGCCCGATGTCGTGCAACAAGCCGGCCAGGAACACGTCTTCGAAGGCCGCATACCGGATGCGCATGGCGATCAACCGGCCGCATACCCCCACCGAGACCAGGTGCCGCCACAAGCCGGCCCGGCGGTACGGCCCGATGGCCTCGTCGTTCTTGAACAAGTCGGCGATTTGGGCGGCCATGGCCAGGTTGCGGACCTGCTTCATTCCCAAGTAGGCGATGGCCTGCTGGAGATTGGTCACTTTGGTCCGCAGCCCGTAGGCCGCCGAGTTGACACACCGCAACACTTTGGCGCACAGCGCGGCGTCGCATTCCATGGCCCGCTTCAGGTCGCCCGGCCCCGCATCCGGGTTGCTGGCCACCTCCATCACACGCAGCGCCACGTGCGGCAGGGTGGAAATCTGGTCGATCCGCCGGGCCACCTCCTCCAGGGAGGGGCGGTCTAGCAACCGGCCTCCAGGATGCGCTATTGGGTTCATCGATCGGCCCCCTTTCCGGACTTAGAGCCAAAGAATGAAAAGGTCTTTTTTCCCGCTTGCGCAGCCGGATTCTTTTCCGTGCGGCGACGGATCGCGGTTGTCCGGCCCCAAAGCGACGCGCCCCGCGTTTTCGCTGCGACCGTCATAACCGGAAGGACTCCGGCCCTTCGCCCAAGCCTCCAGCCTTGCGATCGGCCATTACCTCTGTGGGAATGTTGGCTGGCCGATCCACCGCGGGCATACAACCATAGCACGTGGGAAGTCCACAGGTTGCCGGGGGTGGACCATGCACTGCCGCGGGAGCCCGGCCACTCCGCTTTTGCCGTGTCGGAGTGCGGGGCGTGCGGGATTTGCTCACCGTGACGGCCAGGTGGTAGGGTGCGTGCTTTGCACGCACGCGTATTCCGGCCACGGGTAGGGTGCGTGCTTTGCACGCACGCGCAGCCCGGGGAATGTCGAATGACGAATGTCGAAAGTCAAATGTCGAAGGAAGAAGCACCACGCACCAATGACCAAAGCGGCATTCCGGGCAGGCATTCGCGTGGGCGCAAAGCACCCGCCCAACCAATACGGCCGGCATGTAGGTTGCCTTGACGCCGCGCCTGGTTGCGCTCATGTTAGAGGCGCACTTGCGTAACACTTTGGACTTCAAAGGTGAGGATAAAACTGATGTTTGCCCATCGGTGTTCTTGGGATAACGCGGCACGTGGGGGCTTTCGCAACGCGGCCAGGCCGGGGCTTTGGGCCGGGTGGCTTTGTGCGGTGGTGGCGGTGCTGATAGCGGGTGCCGCCGTGGCCGAGGATTGGCCCACCTATCAACACGATGCCGCCCGCAGCAGCGTGACCACCGAGCAACTGGCGTTTCCGCTGGAGGAGGGGTGGGTGTTCCGGCCGCGATACGCCCCCCAACCCGCTTGGGGCGATCCCAAGGACAAGCCGGTCGAAGGGTTTCTGGAACTCCGGCGGTACCATTTCGACGATGCGTTTCAGGTGGCGGCGGCCGGCGGGCTGGTGTTTTTCGGTTCCTCGTCGGAGGACAAACTGTTTTGTCTGGATGCGGCCACGGGGGCCATTCGCTGGAAGCAGCGTTTGGGCGGGCCGATCCGCCTGGCGCCCACGTATGCCGACGGCCGGGTGTATGTGGGCTGCGACGACGGCTACGCCTACTGCTTCGATGCTCGCACGGGCCGGCTGGTGTGGCGATTCCATGCCGCGCCCGAAGACCGCCGCGTGCTGGGGCATGGGCGCATGATCTCGCTTTGGCCGCTGCGCGGCGGCGTGCTGGTCGATGATGGCATTGCCTATCTGGCTGCCGGTATCTTTCCTGCGGAGGGGGTGTTCCTGTACGCCCTGGATGCCAAGACCGGCCAGGAGATCTGGCGCAACGACACCTGCGGCGAGGACCCGCGGAGCGGCATTTCGCCCCAGGGGTACTTGCTGGCCTCGAAAACGACGCTCTATGCCCCGCTGGGCCGGGTATCGCCCGCGGCATTCGACCGCCAGACCGGCCGCCTGAAATACCAGACCTATTTCGGCGCAACGGTCGGCGGCAGCTACGCCCTATTGGTGGGCGAGCATGTCTATACGGGCACTGAGGAGCTCTTGGCTTACCACGGGGAGACGCGGGACCGCTTTGCCACCTTTCCGGGGCGGAAGATCGTGGTGACGGGCGAGGCGGCCTATTTGGCCACGGGCACGGAACTGTTGGCCCTGGATCGCGTAAAATACCCGGTCGTCAGCCGGCGCCTGGCATCGCTCCGCGCCCAGCGCCAGCAGCTCTTGGAAGTCCCGGCAGCGCGCCGCACCCCGAAGCAGCGCCAGCAGCTCGAGACCCTGGAGGCCGAACTCAAGAAAGCCCAGCATGAAGCTGCCGCGCTGACTCTTTGGCGTGTGCCCAGCACGCACTGCGAGGCGCTGATCCTGGCCGGCCGGACCCTCGTGGCCGGCGGTCCCGGCGAGGTGATCGCCGTGGATGCCGCCACCGGCCAGGCGGTGTGGAAGGCCAAGGTCGAGGGCACGGCCAAGGGGCTTGCCGTGGCCGGCGGGCGGCTGTTGGTCAGCACCGATCGCGGGGGGATTTACTGCTTTGGTCCTGCCGGGGCCTCGCCATCGGGGACCATCCGCGAGGCGGTGGCCGACGACACCCCGCCTTCGCCCACCGCTTCCGTGTTCCAGCGTGCCGCCAGCGCCATCCTTCGGCAATCGGGCGTGCGCCGGGGGTTCTGCCTGGTGCTGGGGACCGAGACCGGCGAGTTGGCCCGCGAGTTGGCCCGGCAATCCGAGTTGATCATCTACTGCGTCACCCCCGACCCGGACCGAGCGGCCCGCGTGGCCGAAATGCTCGACCAGGCCGGGCTGTACGGTGCCCGGGCGTCGGTCGGGGTGTGGCCCCTGGACCGCGTGCCATACGCCAATTATTTCGCCAACCTGGTCGTTTCCGAGACCGCGGTGCTGGGCGGCCCCTTGCCGCCAGCGGGCGAGGCCTTCCGCATGCTCAAGCCGGAAGGGGGCGTGCTGCTTCTGGGCCAGCCCGTGCTGGATGGGCTGCCGGCTGCGGCGCAGGTGCGGCCATTGTCGCCCGAGGCCCTGCGCCGCTGGGCCGCAGAACCGGCCGACCTGGCGCAGTCGCAGATCATCCAGGCAGATGGCCTGTGGCTGAAGCGGGTCCGCGGGCCTATTCCCGGCGGCGGACAGTGGACGCACCTGTATGGCAATGCCGGCAACACCGGCTGCGGCAACGACCAGGCGTTGCGCTGCCCGCTGGGCATCCTCTGGTTTGGGCAGCCGGGCCCAGCCGCCATGGTCAACCGCCATGCCCGCGCCGCTGGCCCCTTGTCGGTCGCCGGGCGCCTGTTCGTCCAGGGCGAAAACGTGGTCATGGCCTACGATGCCTATAACGGCCTGAAGCTCTGGGAGCAGCCCATTGCCGGCGCGCTCCGCGAAAACGCCTCGCACGATGGGAGCAATCTGGCCGCCGACGCCACCTCGGTGTTCGTGGCCGTCGGTTCGCAATGCCTCCGCCTGGATGCCGCCACCGGCCAGCGCCTGGCCACCTACGATGCGCCGGGGCCCGAGTCGGCAGGCCGGCGCTGGGGCATCGTGGCCTGCGCGGATGGGCTGCTTTTCGGCACACGCTCGCCCAAAGCCACAATGAGCCAGGCCGTGTTCGCCATCGACCTGGCCACCGGCAAGCCCCGCTGGGTGTACCAGGGCAAGTCCATCCCGCATAACACGATTGCAGTGGCCGGCGGCCGCGTGCTGCTGGTCGATGCCGCCGAAGAGGCCAAGGCGGCCGCGGCGCCGGGCAAGAGCCCGGCCAAAACCTCGCCCGAGGTCCGCACGGTCGTCGCCCTGGATGCCCAAGATGGCCAGGTCCTGTGGAAGGTCGCCTTGGACCTCAGCCAGTGCGGCGGCAGCAATCTGGCCCTGATGTCCGACGGCCGATACATCGTGATCTTCGGCGTGTACCTGGATGGCCACTATTGGCAGCAGTTCTTTGCCGGGCAGTTCGCCTCGCGCCGCGTGGTGGTGCTGGATGCCAAAGACGGCAAGCTGCTGTGGTCGAAGCCGGTGGGCTACCGCGTTCGCCCGGTGCTCATCGGCGACACGCTGCACACCGAGCCCTGGGCCTTCGACGTGCGCACCGGCAAGCAAGTCGAGCGGACCAACCCGGTCACCGGCCTTGCCGACCTGTGGCAGTTTGCCCGGCCCGGGCATCATTGCGGGTTGCCCATCGGCACGGCCAATGCCTTGTTCTTCCGCTCGTGGTGCCTGGGGTACTACGATCTTGTGCGCGATGCGGGCACCGCCCATTTCGGCGCCCAGCGCCCCGGCTGCTGGGTGAACTTCATCCCGGCCGGCGGATTGCTCTTGATGCCCGAGGCCAGCGCCGGCTGCATGTGCGCGTTCCCCAATATGTGCAGCATTGCGCTGGAGCCGGCGGCACGGGATAAGGCGTTCACGTATTACAGTGCCCCGGGGCCGCTGGTGCCCGTTAGTCGCCTGGCCCTCAATTTCGGGGCCGCGGGCGACCGCAAAGACCCGTCGGGCGACCTGTGGCTGGGCTTTCCCCGGCCCAGCGGTTCGCTGGTCCTCGCGTTGCCGGTTTCGGTAACTTTCCTGCCGCAGGGCGGCTACGTGCAGCGGAACTCGACCTACACCGCAGTGGCGGGCGACCCGCGGAGCTGGCTGTTCGCTTCGGCTGCCCGGGGCATCCGCCAGTGTACGATTCCGCTGGTCGGGCCGGGTGACGGGGCCGCCAAGTACCGCGTGCGCCTGGCGTTCATGGACCCCGACAACCCGTCGCCCGGCCGGCGCGTGTTCGACGTGAAAGTCCAGGGCCAAACTGTGCTGAGGGATCTAGACGTGGTGCGCGAGGCCGGCGGGCCCCATCGCGCCGTGTGGCGGGAAATCGCTGGCGTGGTGGTCCGCGACCAGCTCGCCTTGGAGTTC
>JBBIQF010000306.1:5062-7601 GCA_037442445.1 Planctomycetaceae bacterium | reverse complement strand
CGTATCCCGTGCGCTTCGGCTTGCTGGCGGAGGCGAAGGAAATACTCGTCGGGCAACTGATAGATCTCGAAAAAACTGCCCAGTTGCACCAGGCGGATACCCTCCTCGGCCAGCAGCCGGAAGAGCCAGTCATACGAGTACCGGTATTCGATCGGATCGGTCTTGACGCCGAGTTCGAATTCGAGCGGTGGCAACGGGGCAGCTCCGGCGGAAACCCGGGCCGGCTGGCCGCCAGGTACACGAACCTCCAGCGCAACGGGCCAGCACCGGCCAGCAGCCATGGCACCCCCAAGGGGCAGGCGCCCCTAAAGTCTAACGACTGGGACGTGCGGGGAGAACTCGGCGGGCCCGCGAGTTACCCGGACGGTGCCCTGTCCGCTGGAACCTCGGGCCCGAAAGCCACTTACTTGCCGGCGGCCCAGCGGATTCCCCGATGCACCAGTTCCCGGAAATGGGGGTTGGCGTACGCCTTGCTATCGTGCCCCAGCATGAGATAGAACACGCGGCTGTTGCCGTACTGCGTCACCCAGGCGATCTCCCGGTTGTTCTTGGGATGGTTGGTCGTCAGCAGCACCCGGGCCTTGGGGTCGGTCCAGAAGCCCTTGTACGTCTCGTCGTGGATGGGGAAGTCCTTGAGGCCCTTGGTGATGGGATGGTCGGGGTCGGCCACGTGGATCACGAGGTCCTGGTCGTGCTCCCACTGGAGGGGCTTGAACTTCTTGCCCTGGAACTCCGTGTCCTTGAGGAAGAACTTGCCGCCGATGATGCGGGCGAACTCGGGCCAGCCTCCGTGCGCCCCGAGGTTGTGGTGCAGCGACACCACGCCGATCCCGCGGCGGAGCAACTCGGTGAAAGCTTTCTGCTGCTCCGGCGTGATGCCGGCGACCATGTCGTACATCACGATCACATCGAACTCTTTTTCCAGCCCCGGTTTGAGCCGGCCGGCATCTTGGGGCATTTGGGCCACCTGGAAGGTTACATCGGGCATGGCCTTGAACACGGCGTAGAAGGCCTCTACCTCGAAACCGTGTCCGCCGACGGTCAAGAGGACGCGGAGTTTCTGTTCGGCCGCGCTGGCGGAACCGGCCCCCAGCATCCCACACACAACGAGCACACTGGCAACAAGCCGTCTCATGGTAGCGCACCTCGCAATCGCAACAGGGGAAGTGTCCCGCAGGTCCGGGTGCCAGTGTAGGGGGCCACTTGGGGGGCGTCAAGCAGGCTCGGGGGCCGAAATCTCGGCCAGGCCGGTAGCCCCGCTACCCGTAGGCATTAACCAGGGCCACCCGCCCTTACCCGCCGCGGGACGAACCGATAGGATGCATTACGGCACCAGGCCGGCAAACCGCTGGTAAAGCGGTGCGCTTCGATACCGGGAGCTTGGCCGGTGCGGAAGGAGGCCACCTGTGCACCGGCTGTGGGGGGCTGGGCAGGCCCGGGGTGAACGACAAGCGGGTTCCCGGGGCGTGCGCGATCTTGCAAGTACCAGGGCGTTATGAAGCGAACGGCGATCCGGGGCACGTATTCGATCATCAGCCTCGGGTGTCCCAAGAATCTGGTCGATAGCGAGCGGATGCTGGGACTGCTGGAGTTGGCGGGGTACCAGCTCCTTCCCCAGCCCGAGGGGGCCGATTTCGTCATTATCAACACGTGCGGGTTCCTCAAGGCCGCCCGGGATGAGTCGATCGACGTCATTCGCGAGATGCTGGAGCTGAAGCGCCGGGGCGGCGTGCGGGCGGTGGTGGTGGCCGGCTGCCTGGCCCAGCGCGAGAAAGAGGCTTTGCTGGAGCAGTGCCCCGGCATCGACCAGTTGGTGGGGGTGTTTGCGCGGGACGAGATCGCGCGGGCTGTGGAACGGCTGTTCGGCCAGTGGCACGAGCAGCGCACGGTGTTTCGCCCCGCCACGTCGGCCCCCGCGTCCGATGCCCATCGGCTGCGGCTGACTCCGCGGCACGTGGCCTACTTGAAGATTTCCGAAGGGTGCGACCGGTTCTGCACATTCTGCTCGATCCCTTCGATCCGCGGCCGGCACGTGAGCAAGCCCATCCGGCAGGTGATCGACGAGGCGCAGGAACTGGCCGACGATGGTGCCCGCGAAATCATCGTCGTCGCCCAGGACACCACGTATTACGGCGTGGACCAGGATGGCGAACCGCGGCTGGCGGACCTGCTGGTGCGTTTGGAGCAGGTCCAGGGCATCGAGTGGATTCGCCTCATGTACCTGTATCCGGCGTACTTTACCGACGAGCTGATGGAGGTGCTGGTCTCCAGCCGCAAGGTGCTCCCCTATTTGGATCTGCCCTTGCAGCACATCAACGATGCGGTGCTGCGGCGGATGAATCGCCGGGTGGACCGGGCCGGCACCGAGGCGTTGTTGCAGCGGCTCCGCAGCCAGATTCCCAACCTGGTGCTCCGCACGACGTTCATCACGGGGTTTCCGGGCGAGACGGACGAGCAATTCGAGGAACTGGTGGAGTTCGTGCGGGTGACGCGGTGCGAGGGGGTGGGGGTGTTTCCTTCAACCCGGCTCCCCGCCACG
>JBBIQF010000306.1:0-5015 GCA_037442445.1 Planctomycetaceae bacterium | reverse complement strand
CCACCTGCCCGAGGAGGTCAAGCAGCAGCGGCGGCGGCGCCTGATGGAAGTGCAGCAACAGATCGCGTTCGCGTGGAACCAGGCCCAGGTCGGCAGGCAGTTGGACGTGCTGTTGGATAGCTACGTTCCCGGCCAGCGCAACGCCCTGTTGGGGCGGAGCTATGCCGACGCGCCGGAGATCGACGGGGTGGTGTACGTCTCGGGCGAGGGCTTGGCGCCGGGGCAGATTGTCCCCTGTGAGGTGGTGGCAGCGCAAGGGTATGATATGATTGCCGCGGCAGTGGGCCCGCCGCGCTGATCGTATAACCCCCGAGGATGCCATGTCCACCCCGACGGAAGACCTCCGGGCCGTGGCCCGGCCCGACCACCTGCGCACCCTATGGGCCGGCGCTGCCACCTTGCCCAACCAGCTTACGGCCTTGCGGCTGGTCCTGGCCATCGTGCTGTTCGTCTTGTTGGCGTGGGAGTTCTATCTTGCCGGACTGGTGTTTTTTCTGATCGCGGCGGGGACCGACTGGCTCGACGGCTATCTAGCCCGGAAGTACAACCTCGTGACCACCCTGGGCCGAATCCTCGATCCCTTCGCCGATAAGGTGATCGTCTGCGGCACGTTCGTGTTCCTTGCGGCCGCCCCCGAGATGTTGGAGACGCCCTGGGGGCTGCGGCCGTGGATGGTGGTGGTCATCGTGGGCCGCGAACTGCTGGTCACCGCGTTGCGGAGCTTCATCGAGGACCGGGGGGTTGATTTTTCGGCGAAGGCCAGCGGCAAGATCAAGATGGTGCTCCAGTGCGTTGCCGCGGTGGCGGCGTTGGGATACTTGGCGTATGCCCCGCCTTCCAGCGCCCCCGGTTGGGTGTGGGGTGCGATGATCGCGGCCGTATGGTCGGCCGTGGCCATGACCGGCTATTCCGGCGCCGTTTACGTGCTTCAGGCCGGCCGGCTGGTGCAAGAGCGAGCATGAACGATCCGTCGCAACAGACGGCGGCCTTTCTTGTGGCGGGCATTGCCCTGGTGGGCACGGCGGCCAGTTTTGCGATGCTGGTCCGGCTGGGCAGGCGGTTGCGCCGCGGGGAACCCATCCTGCCGCGCCAACCGCGGCAGCCCGTCCCCTGGGGACTTGGAGAGGTGCTGCTGGTGGCTGCCGGGTATTTGGGGCTTTGGGTCGCGGCGCACGCGGTGGATCGGGCGTTGTTCGGGCCGCTCCCCGCGGCGCCGGCCGGGCCCAGCGCTGCACCGCCCAAAGCATCGGCGGCATCGCAGGGGCTTGCGCCTCGGCCGGCTGCCAGCCCCCCGGGCGCCGGCCATACCCTGGATGCCCCGGAGCGGCCCAAGCAGCCGGGCGACGTGAATCATCCTTTGATTCGCCTCATCCGGCAGCGCCCCCATTGGACCACGCTTGTCGGGGCGCTGGTGGTGGCCGTGCTCATCGCCCCGGTGGTCGAAGAGTTCCTCTTTCGCCTGGTGCTCCAGGGTTGGTTGGAGGCGATGGAAACGCGGGTCCGCCAGTACTGGGCACTGGGCCAGCGGGCCGAGGGGCTGCTGCCCGTCTTGTTGGTTTCGGCAGCGTTTGCCGCGTTGCACTACCGCGAGGCCGAGCCGCCGGCCGAGGCAGAAGCCCTGGTGCGGGAGTTCGGATGCCATGCGATGGCCAGCCTGGCGATGCTGGTTTACGGCCTGGTGTGTTTGCGCGGCCTTTCGGGGGCCACGCTGGAAGATTTAGGCATCCAGCCCGCCAAGATCGGCGAGGATATCCGCCTGGGGTTGGGGGCCTTTCTGACCGTGGCCGCCCCGATGTACGGGGTGCAGATCGCCTTGTCGCTCATTTTGCCGGCCCTGGTCTCCAGGCCCATCGCCCCGGATCCGATTACCCTGGCGCTATTCGCCATGGTGCTGGGGGCCCTCTACAGCCGTACCCACCGTATCGTGCCGGCCATCGCCCTTCACATGGCATTGAATGCCACCAGCGTGCTGTTGGCGTGGTTCAGCTTGCCGCTGTTCGAGAGCTAATCGAGGGGCCGGCCCTCCGGCGGGCATGCCCTCGCAACGGCCGTGCGGCGGCCTGCCAGTCCGTGGCGGGCGCGGCGTTCGATGGGCCTGGCGGCAAAGCCGCGGCCCTGGCTCGCCCGGCAGCGCAAGCGGGTCAGGGCAGCGGGATTTCGGCATCGCGGCCAAACTCGAGGCACACTGGGCCCAACAGGCCGCTGCGCACCAGCGGGTCCTGGGCCGTATAGCCCCGCAAATGGGCGTAGCGCCCGGTGACGCCGGCTTCGCGGCGGACATTGGTTTTCGTCAACCGCTGGGATTCGGGAACCGCGGCGTCGCCGATCAGCCGGTTGACCCAGAGATTGGTGACCTCGATTTCCAGGGTGTTGGCACCGGGCTGGACGGCCTCGGTCAGGTCCACTTGCCAGGGATCGGTCCAGACGATGCCCAGGGGTTTTCCGTTCAGACGCACCTCGGCGATATGCTTGACTTCGCCGAGGTTCAGGCGCACGGGCTGGCCCACCTGCCCGGCCGCCAGGGTGAAGGTCTTGCGGTACGTGGCGGTGCCCGAGTAATAGCGGATGCCGGGTTCCGGGTGTTCGTTCCAGGGGACGAGCCGGTCGAAGACGGCGCGGGCGGGTCCGCCCCAAGCCGGCGAAAACTGCACTTCCCACGGGCCGGCAAGCGGCCGCGGGCGGGAGAGCTGGCCGGGTATCGCCGCCCGAACCGCGGCGGGCACCTCTGGGCCGTCTTGCGAGAGATTCCACAGGCGGATCCGTACCCCGCGCGGGGTCCGGCCGAGGATTTCCAGCGCCGGCCCGGGCCGAATCACCCCCTCGGCCGCCGGCGCTTGCGGCTTCCACAAGCTCGCCTCGGCAGGCCGGCGGAACACCACGAAGGCCGACCCGCCCGGCGGCAGCCACAGGGCCACCCGCGTCCGCCCATCCTCGGTCGGCGCAAAACACACCGCGTCGCGGATGGTGCCTGCGACCGGATCCCAAACTTCGGGCTGGCGGCCACGGACCCGGAACGTGCACTCCCCTTCCCCCTGGCCACGCACAAAGTAAATCTCCGCGTCTTCCGTGCGGCGATGGGTGAACTCCCACGGCCCGGCGAAATCGGGGAGGACCCCCTCGGCCAAAAGCGCCTTTTCCACCGGCACGCCCGTGTACACCCGGCCCTTGCCCAGCACCCGGGGCGAAGCGGCACCCACCGGGCCCCAAAGCTCGCCGGCAAGCTGGCGGACCTGGGCATCGGCATGGGGATAATCGGCCAGCCCGCAGGCACGCTCCGGCCGGCGCTCGCCCAGCACCACCGGCACACCCTCTTGCACCAAGCGCACGATCTTTTCCAGGGCCTGGGGCGAAGCGCACGGGTCGTCGAGGTCCACGACCAACAGGCGATACTCCATGCCGTCCGGCAGTACCAGCCGGCCTTGCCGGGCCGCAACGCGGGAAAGCAGCACTTCGGTATTCACCAGGTCGTAGGTCCACCCGCGGTCCAGCGCGAGCGTGGCCCGCGGGCCCCACCGCTCGCCCCGGCCCCAATGCAGGTAAGGCGCGTCGCCCGTATAGCACAGCACATCGACCACGGGCCGCCCCTGGCGCAAAAGAAACTGGCACCGCGCCAGGTACGTCACCAAGGGACCTGCCTGGCCCCACCAGGTAACATTGGGATTGAAATGCGTGCCGGCGAAGTACACGATGCCCGGCTTGCCGAACTCCGCGGGCGATGCGCTGAACGTATGCCAGATCAAATGGTTGATGCCGTCGCAGAAGGCCGCGTCGGCATCGGGCTTCAGGACCGCCGGCCAGGCCGACCAATGCCCGCGCATGTGCGTGAACGCCTCGGCGGCTGCCAGGGGCAGGCCATAAACGTGCGCGGCCATCGCCACCGGCCGGTTGAAGCTCCGCCCCAGATGCCAGAACTCGCCCTGCGGCATGTCGTTGCGCCCGAGGAACGCCAGTTGATGGGCGTGCTGGAAGCCGTGCAGCTTGCGATCCCACGGCCCCCCCGACTCGGAATGCCACCGCAGCCCGTGCGCGTGGCACAACTGCCGCAGCGTGCCGTAGCAGTGCTCCATGAAGCAGTCGGCCAGCGCCCGGTGATAGTCGCGCAAGAATCGCGCGGAAACCTCCGGCGAGTTGATCGTCACGCCGGCCAGGACCGGTAGATACGGGCGCAGCGCATAGCCCCGAAATCGCTGGAAGTGGCGCTCGAAATCGCGTGTCCAGGTGGGTGCTGCCCCTTCCCAACTGACACTGTAGAAGTGCGTCAACGGGCCTGGGGCCCCCGGCTTATCCTGGCCCGCCAATTCCAGCAGCCGGCGCCCCAGCCGGTCGAAGTGCGCGCGCACGGCCTGGGCATCCAGAATATCCACGTCGTGCTGGCGCCCCTCCATGAGGGTCCAAGCGAAGCGAATCAGGCGCCACCGGCCCGGCGGCACTTCCCACACCAGCCGCTGCTGGGCATCGACGTGTTTGGAGACATCGACAACCTCCGCGGCCAGTACCATGTTGGCGGGTCCTTGCTTGGGGGCCTCGCCGGGCCCGCTTGCGCCCGACGCCGACGAAGGCCCAATAGCGCGTGCGTGCGAAGCACGCACCCTACCGCCGGCATCTGAAGGCGAGGAAGGCGCCGGCCCGCCAACGGGTCCGGCAAGGCGCACCGCCAGCACCGCGATTTCGTGCGGCGACTGCGCTTTGACCTCGGGCAGGGTGCCGGCGAAGCGGCTGGGCCCCTGGATGTCGCGGGCGGCCCATACGAGCTGCTTGGGCCCATCCTCGCCCACCTCCCACGGCCCCCGTAACGCCCCCGCACAACTGCTCAGGTTGATGCTGACCTGGATGCCCCGGCGATGGGCCTCGGCCAAGGCAAACCGCACCAGCCGGCACCATGGCTCGCTCATGAACTCGGTCCGCGGCGGCGGGGGCGGGGTGTGGTCCTCGTGGTAGCCCCGAGCGTCGAAAAGCAGCACCCCGGAAATGCCTTTTTCCTCCATGGCCGAAAGGTCCCGCACGATCGACTCTTC
>JBBIQF010000305.1:0-7606 GCA_037442445.1 Planctomycetaceae bacterium | reverse complement strand
CCTTGGTTGTCGCTGTTGTCTTGGCTGTCGGCGTAGGCTCGTACTAGCTGCCAGCCATTGTATATTTGAGATTTGAGATTTGAAATTTGAGATTTGAGATTTGAGATTTCAGATTTGAGATTTGAGATTTCAGATTTGAGATTTGAGATCTCCGGCGGGCGCGGGCGGGCCGGCTCGGCCCCAGCCAGCAGACGCAACGCGAACTGGAGCAACGAGCGGACCTCGCCGGCCGAACCGCGGGCAATGTACAAGAAGGCCAGCAACTCAGCCGTCGAACCGCGCTCGAAGCCCTCGGCGATGTTGCTGGAGATCGATAAGGCCGCACGGCGGAGTTGATCGCGCAGGTCGCCCGGCTGGGCGAAAAACCGATGGCGCGTTGCGGCATACACCTGTTCGGCCAGGTCCACAGCCGCCCTCCACACCGGCAACTGCTCGAACCGCTCGTATTTCATGCGCCACATCCGTTGTTTCGTTTGAGGTAGCAGCTCGACTCGGCCGATCGTCGCGGCATCGTGTCCAACCGCTGCCGACGTTTGTAGCAAAAGGCGTCGGCACGCTCAATCCGCATGGCGGCGCCATGCCGTTGCCCTGTTCGGCTAGTGTGTCCCACCAGTCGCGGCACGTGTTGGAGGCCTAGGCCTCGGCGAGGGTGGCAAGGCAAAGGCCGAACCAGAGCAGGCGTCTCTTGTCTCCCCTCTGTATGGTGGAGACTGTTGTGGCCGATCTGGGTAGCAAAACTCTTGCAACATTTCCGGTCAGCTAAAGCCGGGGCTTGGCTCTTCGCCGCGCGAAGTCTCTCAATCCGCCCAACCGATAACTGCCTAGTGCGGGGTCGTGGGTAGGATTGTGCACCCCAGTGTAGAGGGTGGTTGGTCGCATACTGGAGCCATCGCGATGGATCGCACCCGCCTAGTACTTCGAGCGCTGCCGCTGGTGGCTGTGGCCGTAGCGGTAATGGCCAAGGCCGAAGCCCAAAGCTGGGGAGGCGTCCCCATCCAGGAGGGGGAGGTTTACACGGCTCCGGGCGCACCGTACGAGGCGGCCCTCGCACCCGAGGCCGCGATGGCGGGCGCCCCGCAATCCTCCGCCGCCGCCCCGCCTGAAAGTGGCCAGCCGATGCCCCAAGATGGCCAGCAGCCGCCAGTGACCCCCGACCCGGCGGACGCACCTGTCCTGGGCGGCTTGGTGCCGCGAATCTTAGAGCCCCGCAAGGCCCCGCCAAGCCCCTACAAACCCGTGTTCTACGACAACGATTTCCGCTACCTGGAGGACCCGCGGAACACCGAGTGCTATTTCGGCGACCTGTGGAAACGGCTGCCCGTGGGGCAGATGATGTTGGATCTGGGCGGCGAATACCGCCTCCGCCAGCACAACGAGCATATCCTGCTCCGCGACAACGACTTTCTCCTCCAGCGGACCCGGCTGTACGCCAACTTGCAGGCCCGCCCGTGGCTCCGGCTGTACGGCGAGGCCATCGATGCCACCAGCTCGTATGAGGACCTGCCCCCGCGGGCGATCGAAGAGAACCGTTTCGACGCGCTGAACCTCTTCGGCGATGTCCGCCTGTGGGATGGCCAACGGGCGGAGATCTGGTTCCGAGGCGGCCGGCAGGAACTGCTCTATGGCAAGGAGCGGCTCATCTCGCCTTTGGATTGGGCCAACACCCGGCGGACGTTCGACGGGTTCAAGGTGTTCGCCCGCGGCGAAAAATGGAACGTCGATGCCTTTTGGGTCCGCCCTGTGCCGTTGGCACAGCACCTGGGCAACGATCACAACTTCGACCACCCCGATACCAGCCAGGAGTTCCTCGGGATATACCTGACCCGCAAGGGCCTAACGAACCAGACCGTGGACCTGTACTACCTGCGCCTGGCGGAGTACGACGGCCGGCCCGACTTCGACTACCATACCCTGGGCGCACGCTGGGAGGGCAAGTACGAGAACTGGCTGGCCGAGGCCGAGGCCGGCTACCAGCTCGGCGAGTACGGGGTGCAGGACCATTCGGCCGGGTTTTATACGATCGGTGGCGGCCGGAAGCTCGTCCGCCTGCCGTGGAACATGGTCTTCTGGACCTACTTCGACTGGGCATCGGGCAACGACCCCACGGCGCGCACGCACGGCACGTTCAATCAGCTCTTTCCGTTCGGGCACCGGTATCTGGGCTTCATGGACATCGTCGGGCGGCAGAATATCGAAGACCTCAACTTCCAGTTGACCGTGGCCCCCTGGAAGCCGATCGAGCTGCTTGTGTGGTGGCACATCTTCCACCTCGATCAGGCCCAGGACGCCCTGTATGATCCCGGCGGGGCGATCGTGCGCCAGGATCCGACCGGTGCGGCCGGGACCGATGTGGGCCAGGAACTGGACCTCTTGTTGCGGTGGACCATCACCCCGCGGGCCGAGGTGCAGTTCGGCTACAGCCACCTGTTCCCTGGCGATTTCCTGCGCAACACGCCGGGCGGCGCACCGGGAAGGGATTTTTACTACACGCAGTTCACGGCCCGGTTCTAGCCGGAAAAGGGAAGCCGGGCGACCCGCTTGCCGGCACCAAATGGGGCGACCAGGCGCTGGTTCGGCATGGCCGGGCCCATTCAGTGCGATGTGGACGATTCGCCGGCCGCGGTTCCTGCCAGCCCGGGTACTTGCGGCTCCTTGCACCAGAGTTCCAAGACGATGTAGCGCAGCACGAGCCCGGTGAGGATCAATCCGGCGCCGGCGGCCGTCCACCAGGCAGGCACCTCGCCGCGAACGAGAAATGCCCAGACGGGGATCAAAATGGGCTCGAGCATGCCGATGGCCACGGCCTCCTGCCCGCTGATCCTCCGCAGTGCCCGGACCATCAGCAGATAGGGCAGGGCCATCTGCGCGATGCCGAAGCAGGCCAACACGGCCAACTGCGCAGGCGAAGGCCATCGCCCCAGCCAGCACACCCACGGGGCAAGCGCCAGCGCTGCCACGGCGTGGTTCAGGGCCACCAGCCAAGGCGAATCCTCGCCGCTGAGGCGCCGCATCAACAGGACGACCCAAGCGTAGGAGAGGCCGGCCACCAGCCCGCAGGCCACTCCGAAAACGGCCTGCCCGCCCAGCTCGAAGCTCAGGATGGTGCCTACCCCTGCCACTCCGAAGCCCAGGGGGATGAGTTCCCTGCGGACGATCGGCTCGCGAAAGACGAGTACCGAGAACAAAAAGACCCACCAGGGGCAGGTGCTTTGCAGCCAGATGGCGTTGGCCGCCGTCGTCTGCGCCATGGCAGTCAGGTAGCTGACGTTCATCAAGGTGAAGGCCGCGGTCAAAGGGAGCAATCCCCAGCGCCATCGCGGCCGGCGAACAAACGGAACGAGTATCGCCGCGGCAAAACAGGCCCGCCAGAAGGCCAGCAGCATCCCTCGGGTTTCCGCTGGCCAGGCGTCAAAGAGGTGGAGTTTGGCAAATAGGCCGCTGGAACTCCACAGTAGTGCTGCTCCCACGACGCACAATCGCCCGGCAAATGCGGAACGCCTGTCCTGGCCGGGGGTTGGGCTTTCGGTCCTGGGCATGGGTGCCTGGGATTCGGTGCGCACGTCGGTATCCGCTTTGAGGTTACGATCGCTCCCGGGCAGCCGGGGCGGCCCGGGTCCCATTAGACCGAGAACCGCGGCCGAGACAAACCCCGGGGAGGCAACCGTGCCGCAAATCGCCCGGGCATCCCCCAAGGGGCAGGGGTGGCAACGGCGAGATCACGGGCGAGCCTCATGTTCCCCCCGAATGGGGCGCATTCTTGGCCGAAAGGGCGCAGAAATCTCATGCGACTACTAGATTTTTCGGTCGCGCTGAATATACTGGAACTAGCGTACAAGCGCCGCCATCCTGCCTGGGCCGCGGCCCGGAACACGCGATTGCCCAGCGGCGTTTTGGCCTCCCAAGGTTCCCCCCTGAATCGGTCCTCGCCGGAGTTGGTTTCATGAGAAGAAGGCTTGTTGTGGTGGCAGCATGGTCCTGTGCGCTTGCGATGTTGGGCATCTCGCAGCCGGCCTCGGCGGCGATCATCAACATCAATAATCACTCGTTCGAGAGCCCGGTTCTGAACGGGGGAGACTTGGTTTACGCCGTTGCGGTTCCCACGGACTGGACATTCAGCGGTTCGGGCCAGTCCTGGTTGGTCCATGCCGAGCCGGGCACGGAGTCGTGGGCCGGCTTTCCGGGTGGCCTGGCCGACGGAAAGCAGTTCGCCATCCTCGTGGACGATGGGGCGCTTTTGTCCCAGCCGCTTGGGCCCTTGACCCCCAGCTTCCTCTACACGCTGACGGTGGCCCTGGGCCGGCCCAACAACGCCGCGGTGGGCGACTATACATTGGAACTGTTGGTGGGCAGCGTGGTGGTGGCCAGCAAGACGATCGCAGGCAGCACGATTCCCTTAGGCACGTGGCAGGACTTCACGCTTCAGTACGTTTCGCCGGTTTTCAACGTGCCGGCCGGGGACCTCAAGGTCCGCCTCGCTCACAGCCGCGGAGGCGGCCAGCAGCCGCGCGAAGGGGCGTTCGACAACGTGCGGCTGGAGGCCGTTTACACGCCCGAGCCGGGGACGCTGGCCGGCCTGGGCACGCTCTTGGCCACGGCGGCGGCCCTGCGGCTTCGGCGGCGGAAATAACAGGTGCGGGTAACAGGTCGAATAACAGGCCTGAAGAACAGGCCTGGCCGGCCGCCGCAAATCGCGGCCATCCGCGGGCTGGGAGGACCGGGCCGTTCCGCGTTTCAAGCCGCTTTCTTGCGGCGGGCAGGGACCTGGTAGCGGGCCAGGCTTGCGACGTCTTCGTCCGCACTCAGGGCGGCGGGGTCCTCCGCGGGCACGGCTTGGCCGGCACGCCACCGCCAGCGCAGGCTGAGCATGGCCGGCAGCATCACCAAGGCCGTAAACAGGCAACACGTCAGGCCCAAAGTCAGCACCCGCCCCAGACTTTGCAGGCCGCGGTGGCTGGCGATCATCAGACTGCCGAACCCCGCCATGTTGGTCAGCGTGTTGATGACCACGGCCGAGGCGGTCGAAGGGCTGACGCGGTATGGACCGGCTTGCGCCCGATAGTCGTGCACCACATGCACCCCGGCATCGATGCCAATGCCCAAGATCAGCGGCAGCACGATCATATTGGCCGGGTTCAGCGGGATGCCCAAGAGGCCCATCAGGCCGAACATCTGGAGCATGCCCACCCCCAACGGCAAGAGGGCAAGAAGGGTATAGCCCACGCTGCGGAAATCGAGAAACACCACAGGCACGATGATCAGCAGGGCGTAAAGGGCGGCCTCCTCGTAGCTGCGGCGCATCTGGTTCGACGCCTCGTAGATCTGGAGCGGGTTGCCGGTCGCGTTGGGATCGACGCTCCGCACGGCGGCGACGAATTGCTTCATGGTGTCGATGTCCCACACGTCGCCGGCGCAGTACACCTTCATCAGGTGCTTTCCGCCGGGGCTGACAAACCGCGAGACCAGGCTGGCCGGCAGGTCGGCGGCGCCTGGCGGTTCCGGGTTGGATACGGCGTGCAGGCCGGCCAATCGCCCTAACAGTTCGGCACCCAAGCGCTGCTGGAAGGCCATGAGTCGGGCCTGGTATTCTTCCGGCGGCAGCCGGTTCAAGGTGGCCAGCGAGCGTTGGACCAGGTCCTGGAACTCGGCAGCGCGGGGGCTATGGGCCATCGCCTGTTGCGCTTGCAGGAGCACGCGCACAAGCTCCTCGGGCTGCGGCGCGGGGATGGCAGGCGGCCCGCCAGCGGTTACCAGCGGCAGGAGGGCCGCCAGCCGGCGGTGGATGGCCTCCACCCGCGGCCGCTTGTGCTCGACCTGGGTGGGGAACATCGAGGCGATTTCTTCGACCCGCTTCACACAGCCCAGCGCCAGGAACCGCTGCTTGCGGGCCAGCAGTTCCTGGGGGTCATCGGCGATCGACAGGGCGAACGAGGCATTGTGATCGGTCTGCCGGAGCAGTTTTTGTTCCAGCTCGACACTCTCCAGGCCGCGGGCCTGAAGGTGCAAGAGATTGTAGTCGTAGGTCAGCCGCCCCAGGCCGCTCGCCAAGAAGAGGGTAATCGCCCCGAAGCCGGCCAGCAGCCAGCCGGGACGCCCAAGCAGCGGGTCCAGCCAGCTCCGCACGTCCACGGGCCGGGGCACATGCGCACTGGGAAAATGGGTGTCGGCCAGATGGATCATGGCCGGCAGCAGCGTCATTCCCGCGATCCAGCACAACAGGATGCCGCCGCCAGCGATGATGCCCAGTTCGGCCACGCCGGTGAATTCGGTCAGGCCGGCCATGAAGAAGGCCACGGCCGTGGTGATGGCCCCCGTGGCCACCCCCGGCCCTACGGTGGCGATGGTCTCCACCAGTGCCCGGCGCGTGGAGGCGATGCGCTTGCGCAGCTCCAGATACTTGGCCACGTAATACATGCTGAAGTCGATCCCCTGGCCGATGAGGATCACCGCAAACGCACTGCTGAGGATGTTGAGGTGCCCGATGGCCAGAGTGATGTACCCCATGGCCCAGGCCGTGCCCACGGTGAGCGAGATCACGGCCAATAGCGGATGCCGCCAGCCGCCAAAGCCCGCCACGAACAACAGCGAGACCCCGACCAGCGAAACCAGACTCACCTGGGTCATCGAGGTCTCGCTGGACTTCATCTCGTCGTGCTCGATCACCGGCAGGCCGGTCAGGCCGATACGCACTTCCGGATGCTGCCTTTGGGTTTCGGCGATCATCGCCCGCAGCGCCGCGATGGCCTGGGCTCCGTGCACGAACTGCCCCTGGGCATCGCGCTGCACGAGCTTGAGCGCGACCAGCCCGATCCGGCCGCCGGAAGACAGCAGCTCCTGGCTGTCCGAATGCTCCGGCGCCGCGGCGGGGCTGCCCATCAGGGGCCAAAGCGAGAGGTAGGCGTTATCCAAAGCGGCCTGAAGGCTTTGGGCGAAACGGAAAAGCTGTTCCTCGGCGGCCGCGGCCGAAGCCGCGTCTCTGGCCCCCGCCCGCTCCATGCACAGTGCCCCGCCCAATAACCCCAGGTTCAGCCAGTGCCACTGCCCCCGAACCATCGGCTCGGCACGGTCCAACAGCGCCTCGATACGCTCCAGCTCCTCTGGCGCAAGGTAATACAATCCCTTGGCGCGCAGCCGCGATGGATCCACCCGCCACAGCACAGAGTGGAAAAGCTGGGTATTCTGGGCGATTCGTTCGGCCAGGGCGTCGCGGACGGGCAGCACCTGCCGCCGATCTGCCCCCTCCACCACCACGACCACGTCCTCCTGGTCGCCGAACTGCCGCACATAGTCGAGCCATCGCCGATTGAACTCGCTGTTGGGATTCAACAGGTCCAGGCGGTTCGTACGGAACCCCATCCAGCGATGGCTTGCTGCCATGGCCAGTACGGCCAGGGCCAAACCGACCACGAGCGTGGTGAACGGCCAGCGCAGCACCAGCTCGGTCAACCACACCAGCGGGCGTTCGACCGGCGAAGGCTTTTGCTGCGCCATCCGTTGCGCCGACATACGGGCGATCCGTGCCAAAGGACACCGCAGGCTGCGGGAATGCACCAACCGAAGGCGGATTGTAGAGACCGGACCCTGTTGCGGCAAGACAAGGCGCGGGGCG
>JBBIQF010000304.1:0-7627 GCA_037442445.1 Planctomycetaceae bacterium | reverse complement strand
ACAAGTGCATCGCCTGCCAGACCTGCACCCTGGCCTGCAAGACCACCTGGACCTCGGGCAAGGGCCAGGAATACATGCTCTGGAACAACGTGGAATCCAAGCCCTACGGCTTTTACCCCCTGGCCTGGGATGTGAAGCTGCTGGCGATGCTGGGGGCGCAGAACTGGAACGGCAAGGAGTACGCGGGCCGGACCCTGTTCGAGGCTGCCCCGGCAGGCCAACGCGTGCTCGGCTGGCGCCCGGACGACCTCGACTACGCCTACCCCAACGTGGGCGAAGACGACTGCGCCGGGGGCGTCGAGCGCGGGGCGGCCATGCAGGTCCCCCATGCCGCCTGGTTCTTCTATCTGGCCCGCATCTGCAACCATTGCACTTACCCGGCCTGCCTGGCGTCCTGCCCGCGGGGCTCGATCTACAAGCGGCCGGAAGACGGCATCGTGCTGGTGGACCAGAAGCGGTGCCGCGGCTACCGCGAGTGCGTCCGGGGTTGCCCCTACAAGAAAGTGTTTTTCAACCCCATCTGCGGCACGTCGGAGAAGTGCATCGGCTGCTATCCCAAGATCGAGCAGCACTTGCAGCCGCAGTGCTTTGTCAACTGCATCGGCAAGATCCGCCTGGCCGGTTTCGTCTCCACGCCCGATCGGGCCGATCCCCAGAACCCCATCGACTATCTGGTCCACGTGCGCAAGGTGGCCTTGCCGTTGTTCCCGCAGTTCGGGCTGGAACCCAACGTGTACTACATCCCGCCGGTGCATGTGCCCGCGGCGTTCTTGCGGCAGATGTTCGGGCCGCAGGCCCCCGAGGCGGTGAAGACCTATCTGGCGGCGCCGCAGGATATGGACCTGGCCGGCCTGCTGAGCCTGTTCGGCTGCACCGAGCGGCTGATTACGCGCTGGAAGCGCCAGGGCGAAACGGTAAGCGGCAGCGACCCGTCGGGCACCGAGGTGGTGCAGGTGCCGCTGCGCGAGCCGGTAGTGGTCCGCGAGGCGTTCGACCCCAAGTTCCAGGTCGCGCGAGTCAATTGCCCGTGAGTGTTCCGCCGTGCCGGGGCCCGTGGGCCCGGTGCGGCGCCTGATGATCGAGGAGTATGCGTGATGCGTGTGGTGATCGCATGGGTGCTCTTGGGGACGGTGGCCGGCGTGTTGGCCGGTCCGGGGTGCTCTCCGGCCCCGCCGCCGGCGCCGGCGGCCCAGGTCGTGGCCGTCCGCGCTCCGGCAGTGCCCGAGGTTCCCGACGACCCGGCGTGGGACATGGCCCCCGAATACGTGGCCAAGCTCCTGCTCCAGGACCTGGTCGAGCCGCGGCAAATGGAAACCACCACCAGCCAGGTCCGCGTGCGGGCACTGTTCGACGGCAGCCGGCTGGGTTTTCGGCTCCAGTGGGAGGACCCTTCGGCCAGCGACCTGCCCGGGCCCAAGCGATTCTGCGACGCCTGCGCGGTGCAGCTTCCCGCCCGCATGGAGCCCAGCGTGCCCGCCCCGCAGATGGGCGAACCGGGCCGGCCTGTGGAAATCACGTATTGGAACGCGGCGTGGCAGGCCTCGGCCGACGGCCGGGGCGATTCCATCCGCGACTTGTACCCCAACGCGGTGGTCGATCACTATCCATTCCAAGCCCCGCCTTTGGAAAAGGGCTCGCCGCTTGAACAGGCGATGGCGCTTCGGTACGCACCGGCCCGGGCCGTGGGCAATAGCGTGGCCGGCCCCCACGCCACGGCCGTCCAAGACCTGCTGGCCGAGGGCCCAGGGACCCTGGCGCCGGCCCCTTCGTCCAGCTCGACGGGGCGGGGCGTGCGGACCGCCGACGGCTGGGCCGTGGTCCTCGTCCGCCGCCTCCCCCAAGGCCTTTCGCCAGACCTGGGAACCCAAGTGGCGTTTGCCGTCTGGGAGGGCGGCCACGAAGAGGTGGGGGCCCGCAAGATGCGCACCGCCTGGATCCCCCTGGTCTTTGAGCCACTGCCCGGATTGCCATGAACCCGCCCCCCGTTGGCTCCGCCGCACCCGCATTGCGGCACCCCAAAAGCCTCTCCCTGTTGGCCGACGCCGCCGCCTGGCGGTTGCTGGGCGTGCTGTTCCAGGCCCCTTCGGCCGGGTGGCGCCAGGAGCTTGGGGCCCTGGCCGCCGAAGTCCACGATGCCGAACTCCGCGCGGCAGCCTCCGCCGCGGCCGAGCAGGCCTCCGAAGGGCTTTACCATACGCTAGTCGGCCCGGGAGGTCCGATATCGCTCCGCGAGGTCAGCCATCGGCCGACGGTCGATGTGGGGCAGTTCATGGCGGAGCTGGCCGACCTTTATGCGGCCTTTGGCTACCATCCTGCCGAGGCGGAACCGCCCGATCACCTCAGCGTCGAGGCCGGGTTGGTGGCCTATCTGCGCCTGAAAGAGGCCTTCGCCCTGGAGCAAGGCCAGGCCCAGCAAGCCGCCTTGGCGGCTCGCTACGCCGAGCAGTTCATCCGCCAGCACATAGCGGCCGTGGCCCAACCGCTGGCCGGGCTGCTGGCCCATGCGGGCGTGGCCTATCTGGCCCAGGCCGCCGCGGTACTGGCCCGGTACGCCTCTGTTGCCGGCGCCTAGGGCCGGGGCGGTGTCCCAGCCCGGCCGCAGCTTGCCGGCGTGCCCGGCTGGCCGCGGCTTCGCCGAGGCGGTGTTTCACCGGGCAGTCGGAGGAACTCATCGTCCCGCCCATCGCTTGCCGCTTCTGGAAATCTCTTCCGACCGGGGGTACGATGGCGATTGCATTCCTGGCTGTCCCTGTGGGAGAGTATGCCCCATGACCCGGCGGCATCTGCTGTTGACCGTGCTGGCCACGCTGGCCGCGTGTTTAAGCGCCTGCGCGGACGAAAAGGTCATTTTCGAGAAGCCTTCGCCCTACAACCTCATCGTCGTTACCGAAGACGAACAGGGGTTCCGCACCCTGCGGTTCGAGCGCCACGGGGTGCGGCAGAGTGTGGTCAAGGTGGGCGATCCCGACCATCTGGAACTCCCTTATGCCCGGGCGATGTTCGTGGGGCTGGCGTTCTGCGACACCCCCGGCCGCGTGCTCATCGTGGGGTTGGGCGGCGGCACCCTGCCCGGCTTCCTCCACAAGCACTATCCGCAGACTTTGATCGATGTGGTGGACATCGACCCCGGGGTGGTCGAGGCGGCCAAGCTGTTCTTCGGTTTTCGCGAGGACCGCACGATGCGGGCCCACGTGGCCGACGGCCGGCGGTTCATCGAGCAGTCGCGCACCGGCTATGACATCATCTTCCTCGATGCCTTCGGGGCCGAGAACATCCCGTACCACTTGGCCACGGAGGAGTTCCTCCGCAGCGTGCGGCGGGCGCTTTCCCCCCGGGGCATCGTGGTGGCCAACGTGTGGAGCCGGGGCTCCAACATGCTGTACGACTCGATGGTCCGCACCTACCAGGAGGTTTTCGACGAGCTGTACATCTTCCAGCTAAAAGACGCCCGCAACGAGATCCTTGTGGCCCTCCCCCCCCGCTACGAGGTGTCGCCCGAGGCCTTGGCCGAGCGCGCCCGGGCGATCTCCACCCAAAAGCAGTTCCGTTTCGATCTGGGCGAGATCGTAACGTACGGATACAGCCACGCTCGGGAGAAGAATGTGCGCGGGCATGTGCTCCGCGACCGGTGAACCACGACGCGCCCCCTGCAATCCCTGCGATTCGCCGCGTGCAAGCGGAACCAGCGCCGTGCCACCACCAGCCGGCGTGGCCGGCTTCCGCGGGAGCAATCGCCCTAGGGGGTCGCCTTTCCGGCTGTTCGCCTCCCTTTGCCGGGTGCTTCCCATGGTCCATAAACCTGCCCGCATCGCGGTAGGGGCCTTGGTCCTGGCGGTGGTTTCGCTGGCCGGCGGCTATTGGAATTGGCGTGCGCACCACGGGGCAAGCCCGGCGGCGGCCGGCGGTGCGGCGGCCTCCGGCCCCGCGAAGCCCCAATCGCCCGCAAAGACGCTGCTGGGGGTGCGGTGGGACTTCAGCGACGGCTCGCTGGCCGGCTGGCGCCACAAGGACAACACCCGAATCAGCCTCGCCCACGAGGGGCCCAACAAGGCCTTGTCGCTGCAAAGCGATTTCGGGGAGTATGGGTTTGCTTGGGCCACGCGGTATTTCGAGCCCCACTCGGCCGAGGGCGTGGTGCATGTGGTCTTCCGCGTGCGGGGCGATGGCAGCGGGCATCGCCTGGAGGTGCATCTGGGGGCCCCTGCCCCGGAACGCGGCAAGTGGCTCTATTACATCAACGCCCGGCAGGCGGTGGCGCTCGACTTCGTGGGATGGCGCGAGGTCTCGCTGGACCTGGAACATTTCGCCACGCCGGCCAATGGGGTGCGCCAGCGCGATATGGCCCGGCTGGCCTTCTTGGAGTTCATGGTCCATGCGGCCCGCCCCGACAAGCCGGTGGACATCTGGCTGGACGACATCGCCTTTGCGCCGGCCACTCCCGCCGAACTCGCTCGGCAAGCTCAGCGCCAGGCGTCGCGGCAGAAGGTGATCGAGCAGTCGGCCCCGCATCTCCAGGCGGTGCGCCAGCGCCTGGCAGCGCTCAAAGCCCGGCTGGACGAGTCGGCCGCCGCCGGCAAGTACGTGGACCGGGCCCGCGCCTACTGGACCGCACTGGCCTGGTGCGCCGACGACATCCAGCGCTACCTGGAGGCCGAGGAGCCGGAGTTGGTCGAAAAAGCCCCGGCCCTTCTGGCCGCGCTCGACCGCCGGCTGGCCGATCCCCAGGCCGTTTTGGAACACGTATTGCCTCGCCGGCCGGATGAGCCCGACCGCCTTGGCTGGGACAAGAACCGGTATTTTCGCAGCGTGGTGGGCGGGGTGCGGCCGTGGATCGAGTCGGAACGCTCCTGGCCCAAGGGCCGCCGCGGATACCAGGCCATCCCCGACGCCTGGTCGTTCCGCACCTTCGGCGACACGCTGTTTGCCCTAGTGTGGTCGATCTCGCGGCCGGCAAGCCCCTTGCACCACCATCCGCTGGCGCTGACCAATGCCTTGAACCTGCTGGACACCATCGCGCACCAGCACACCGAGGGCGATTTCAATGTGGATCGCACCGCGGTACACGGGCGCGATCCGAATATCAACCGCTTCTGCCTGGCGCCGGCCCTGGATGCCTGGGCCGAGTTGGAGGCCGCCTATCCCGCCCTCCTGCCCGAGCCGTGGCAGGCGGAACTCGATGCCGGCTTCAAACGCCTGGTGGATTACCAGGTGGCCGAGTACGGCACCGGCCGGCTGGCCCGCCGCCCCGACATCCGCCAGCCCGCCTACCCGAACATGGACGTGCACTACGTGCTGATCATGGAACTGGCCTATCGGCGCTGGAAGCTCCAGCAGTATGCGGCCGAGCGCGATGCGTTCCTGCGCATCCTGGACTCGGCCGTGTACCCCGGCGGCGCCTTCACCTACACGCATACGCAGAACGAGTGCTTTGTAT
Source organism: Planctomycetaceae bacterium (assembly GCA_037442445.1). GTDB lineage: Bacteria > Planctomycetota > Planctomycetia > Pirellulales > Thermoguttaceae > JANLFZ01. The sequence continues at coordinate 2,193 of JBBIQF010000304.1, read as the reverse complement.
ATCACGGCCTGACCGTGGCGTATCTGGCCCGGTACTGGCTCGTGTCGCGCGATCCGCGGGCCTTGGAGATCCTCCGCAAGACGATCCCTTATTACCCCTATAATGTCGAGCCGGCCGGCATGCCCGAGTCCTATACCGATCCCTGCTGGAAGCATTACTGGACCGGGGGAGACCCGATTGGGCCGGCGATCATCGCCTCGCTGTTCGACGACCCCTGGAATCAGCAAGTGGCCGAGACGTGCGCGGCCATCGCCGGCTACGGCCGGGGGCACCTGGCGGCCATCGCTGCCGAATGCTGGAAGCCGGTCCCCGCCAAACCGCTCCCCGACGGGTATGTCCGCTTCGATGCCAACATCCAGGGCCCGCGCGGCCGGTACGGTTCCTGGAGCTTTGCCGGCAATGGCCGCAATTATGGCACCGGGTTCCAGGGCAAAGATACCTTTGTGGGGGCCATGATCACCCGGCCGGCCCAGCGCCGCCAATTGCCCCTGGATGCGGCCCTCCAGGTCGTGACCCCCGAAGTCCGCCTGAACCATACCGATAACCATTGGACGGGCGGCCGCTGCCATAGCGCCCAAGAGCGGCTCGGCACCACCGTGGGGCCCGATTTCGGCGCGCTGGCGGTGGTGTACACCGTCAGCCGGCCCCAGTGGCATTATCGCTACGACGAATTGTTACCCTGGCAGGGCGTGCAGACGTGGTACCTGGGGCGATGGCGCCTGCTGGGCCTGGTGAGCCTCGAGGCCACGGCCGACGAGACCCGTGCAGCAGTCCACGGCCGCATCCGCCTGGGGCTGCGCCGTCCCGCCGAACAGGTCCACCCCGGCACGTGGCGTTACGGCCGGATGCTGGTCCAAGTCCACCGCCATAATTACGCGCAGATCCTCCTTCGGCCCAGCGAGACCTTCTACCTCGATCCCCCCGACGTCCGCAACAGCACCGAAATCACCCTGATCGATCCGCTCAGTGCGGCGGCAGGCCAGCGCGGCAGCGTGCGGTTCCCCAAGGGGTCGCGCTACTGGTTCTTGATGGAAGCCCGGCCCGACGACGCCCCGCCGGCCGCGAACATCCGGCTCATCGAAGATGCGCCCGCGGTGGGCTTTTGCTTCGCGGAGCCCGGCCGGCAAATCGCCGTGCTGCACAATCCCACGGACAAGCCGGCCGAGGTGCCGCTGCCGGCCGAGTTCGCAGAGCGCACGCCCGTGTGGCAATACGCGGCGCACGACGGCCGGAGAGAACCGCTGCCTGCCGGCCAGAAAACCGTTCGCCTTGCGCCTTACCGCCACGTGGTGCTGGTGCGCGAGCCACCGCCGCAAGCCCGGTAGGGTGCGTGCCCGGCACGCAATGCCCGTAGGGTGCGTGCTTGGCACGCACGCAGCGTGGGGCGGAGGGTGAATGACGAAAACCAAATGACGAAAGTCAAATGACGAATGCCGAAGCGCCAAGCACCAATGGCCAATGACCAAGTACCAATGACCAATGACGAAGCACCCCGGGGGCGGGCGTCTATGGGATCACTGCGGTTACGGCGCAGCCCCGGGCCCAAGCACAGCATCGAGATGCCGCTGAAGTGTGGCCGGGTCGAGCAGCCGGCCGTAGATGGCCACTTCGTCCAACTCCCCGGGCCAGGCAAAGGCGTGCGCCCGGTCTTCGCGGAACCCTTTGCCGATGCCCAGCCGGCCCGCGGCCACCGCACCGGGCATCGCCTGGTTGCGGAGCAGCGTGTGCAGGGTCCGCTGGCCGCGGCTCAAGTTGGCCGAAAAGGCGCTGACCAGAGTATGTCCCTCTTCGGCCCGAAACGTGGCCGCCAAAAAGTACCAGTCGCCCGGCACCAGCCGGAAACGGGTCTGGCCGGGCAAGGTGCCGGGATCGGGCTGGCCGAACTGCCAAGTGGCGGACCCGCTTAGCCGCAGTGCCAACCGGCCCCCGTCCAGGGCGGCCAGCAGGAAGGCACCGCCGGCGGGTCCCTCGGCGGTTACCGCCGCGCAGACCGAATCGTCCTCCAGCCGGGCGCCCTCGCTCAGCCGCAGCAACAGTTCGACCGTCATCTCGGCCGGGGGTGCAAGCGGGGCTTCCGACTGCAAGGCGATCCCCTGGAGGTTGCCGCCTGCCAGGCCGCGGCAGGGGCTTACGGCGCGGGTGGTGGGGTCGAAGCCGCGGCAGCCGGTTTCGAGCCGGCCTAGGCCATCGCCG
>JBBIQF010000303.1:0-7709 GCA_037442445.1 Planctomycetaceae bacterium | reverse complement strand
ATATCGGAGTGAAACGATGGATCGAGAAGCGGGGATCCGAGCCGGCCCCGGCCAAACGCCCCGGCGTGGCGATCAACCGCCGCGACCTGGTGGCCATTCCCATCCCCGCGGCCAATCTGCTCTGGCGGGACCTGCGTGTGCGCCAAACCGCGGACGGGCGCACCCGGAATGTCCGGATCGAGACGATCGTCGAAGGGGTATCCGGGGCCACGGCCTGGGAGTGCGGTATGGAGTTCGACTACGCCAACGAGGAATCTCTGTATTGCCGGCCGATCGCCCTGCCCGACGGTAGCCGCCCGGCTGTCCCCTCCGTGGCCGCCGAATGCCGGCTGGCGTATCTTCCCCCCATGTCGGGCCTGGTGGCCAACGAGACGCGGCTTGACGAGGGGGCGATCAACGTCCGCCTAGGCGAAGGCCGCACGGCCGAGGTGCTGCGCAACCTCTGCTGGAGGGTATCCCAATCGCCGCCTGAGAGCAACCGATGGGAACTCTTGGTGCAGCGGCTCCGCGAGCTGTTCGGCGTTACGCTGGATGCGCCGCAGTATATCGAGGCCCGCGGCGAAATCGCGATGTCGTACCGCACCCCGGGAGGTGTGCGCCTGGACCTTTCCGCGTCCGGCCGGGGAATGCAGCAGACCCTGCTGTTGCTGGCCCACATGATGGCCAATACGGGGGCCATACTGCTGCTGGACGAGCCGGATGCCCATCTGGAAATCCTGCGGCAACGGCAGATCTACAAGGTGCTGAGCGACACGGCTGGGGAGACCGGCAGCCAGATCATCGCCGCCAGCCATTCGGAAGTCATCCTCAACGAGGCGGCCGGCCGCGACATGGTGATCGCCTTCATCGGCCGGCCCCATCGCATCGACGACCGCGGGAGCCAGGTCCTCAAGTCGCTGCGCGAAGTCGGTTTCGAGCAGTACTACCAGGCCGAGCAGACTGGATGGGTGCTCTATCTCGAAGGATCCACCGACCTGGAGATCCTCCGCGGTCTGGCGGCCAGGATCAATCATCCGGTGCAAAAGGACCTGGAGCGGCCGTTTGTGCACTACATGGGCAACCAGCCCCGCAGGGCGCAGGAACATTTTCACGCGCTGCGGGAGGCCAAAGCGGACCTGCGGGGTATCGCGATTTACGACCGGTTGTCGGCCGACCCTCCGCCTGACCCGTATCTCATCCAAATCGTCTGGAAGCGGTGCGAAATCGAGAACTACCTGTGCCAGCCGCAGACGCTTGTGGGCTTTGCCCGCGCGATGGCCAGGACCCAACTGGGCCCGATGTTCGAAGACCAATGGGGCCGCGCCATGGAAGGTGCGATCCAGAAGATCGAGGAAGCCCTGAAGACCGTGGGGAGACCCTCGCCCTGGGGCCCCGATCTGAAAGTCTCGGACGACTTCTTGCCACCGCTTTTCAAGCGCTTCTTCGAATCCCTCGGACTGCCCAATCCCATGGGCAAGACGAACTATCACGAGCTGGCGCGCTTTGTCGATCCGGCGGCCATCGATGCCGAGGTCCGCGAAACACTGGACCAGATTGCCAGCACTGCCCGCGGGCCGCAATCGCAGGAACACACCGCATAGCAGCACCCCGGTGGGGAAGGGGCCTGGCTGCCCGGCCGCAGTTTCCCATTCTCCAAGGCCAGCGATGGCCCTCGAAGGAACGCGGCGAAAGTCCTCGAGGCACTACCGGCCGGCCCAGCAGAACCGATCGGCTCAGCAGAAGTCGAACACCCGGTCCAGCTCTTCGTCGGGCACGAGGAACGTGGTCTGGTGCGGGGGGAGCTTTTCCAGGCGGAAGAAGCGGGGCAGCCGGTCGCTGGCCGGCCCGAACCCCGCCGCCTGGTTGAATCGCCGCTCGCAGGCCAGGGTCTGCCGGCCCAGGCTCTGGAAGTCGGCTGCGCCGAAAGGCCGGCCCCATAGCGCCCCGAACATCCCGCAGATGGCCTCCAGGGCTTGGGGGTCGTCCAGCACCGCAAAGGCCACGAAAAGGCACAGCCCGGAAGCATCCACCGCCGCCGTGGCGACTTGCAGATTGCGGCTCAGTTCGACTTGGCCCTCGGCCTTTAGGGGATCGACACGCCCGCCCACCCCCAGCACGTTGGTGGCGACCGCATAGCCGGCCGTGTGGTCGGCCCCCATTGTCGAGGTGGCGTAGGTCACGCCGATGCCCTGGATTGCCCGCGGGTCATAAGCCGGCAGGGCCTGTCCTTTGACCACCGGCACGCGCTCGATGCCGTAGGCCTTGCCCAGGACTTCGGCACCGGAACCGATCAGCCGGCCCAAGGGCGTGCCGCGCCCCACCTCTTCCAGCAGGCGGATCGCCCCCTGGGCGTCGCCGAAGGGGATGATGCCGGCCTCCATAGCCACCGCGAGGGTGGCGCCGATCTCGATGGTATCCAGCCCGAAGTCGTCGTCCAGCCGGTCCATGCGCGCGATGGCGTCCAGGTCGTCGATGCCGCAGTTGGCCCCGTGGGCCCAGATGGTCTCGTACTCCGGGCCTTTGGTGACGTACTTGCCCTGGCTATCGACATAGATCCGCGAGCAGCGGATGGTGCAGCCGCGATGGCAGGGGTGGGCCACGGTCCCCTCGCCCTTGCGCTGGAGGATGGTATCGTGCTGGCGTTCGCCGCTGATGGCTTCCACCCCTTCGAACTGGCCGGAGCTGAAGTTCCGCGTGGGATACGCCCCGGCCTGGTTGATGACGTTGGCCAGCGCATTGGTGCCGTAGGTGGGGAGGGTCTGGCTGGTCAGGGGGTGCTTTTGGAGGGCGTCGGCGAAGCGGCGCATGGCGGATTTGAAGGCTTCGGGATCGGCCGGCCCGCGCCGCCGGCCGCCGCTGGGGTCCACCACGATCACCTTCACCCCTTTGGCCCCCATGACGGCCCCCATGCCGCCCCGGCCACAATGGCGGGTGGGCCGGCCTTCGATATCGGTGATGGCCACGCTGGCCGCCGGCAACCGCATCTGGCCCGCCTGGCCAATGCTGATGCACGAGACCTTGGGCCCGAACTGGGCGAACTGCCGGCCGACCGTGTCGTAGTTGCCCAGGCCGGCCAAGTCGTCGGCCGGCTGGATCTCGACGCCCTGCTGGCCGACCACCAGCCGGTACAACCGGCCTGGCGCCGGCCGGCCTTCGATCACCAGGGCCTGAATGTCCAAAGCGGCCAGCGCCAACGCGGCCATGCCGCCGGCATTACTCTCTTTGATCGTGCCGGTCAACGGGCTCTTGGCGCCCACCGATATCCGCCCGCCGCACGGCGCCCCGGTCCCCGTGAGAATCCCCGGCGCAATGACCAGTTTGTTCTCGGCGGAAAGCGGGTGGCAGTCGGGGGGCACTTCGTCGGCCACGATCGCCGAAGTCAATGCCCGGCCGCCCAGTTCGCGGTACTCCTGGCGGGCTTCCTCGCGCCGCACCGAAAGATCGGACATATTGATGCGATACACAATGCCCATGGCCGACGCTCCCTCCCTTCGGATCAACCAACCCACATGATCAAACGGGGACTCCGCGGCGGACTCCAGGCGAAGCCCGCTTCCCGGCGGTCCGAGTGCGCAGCTTATGCACCGCCCGCCGGGCATGTCAAGGAACCGGAGCCCACCCCCCCGCCACGCTGCCCATGTCCATGTAACCGTTCACGGCCCGGCGCCTTCCGGATGCTCAAGGGGAGAAGGGTGCGGGGTGCGGCGAGTATTCGGAGCGCTGCGGACGCGACGGAGCGCGTCCCTCCAGGGTGGAGGGCCACGCTCTGTCGTGGCCGAGGCATTGGGTGTTGCCCGCCGGTAACGTCCCGGGCCGTGAACGGTTACAAGTCCATTGGCTTTGTCGGGATTGTAGCCGAGCGCCTTGGCGGGTGCGGGATTGTCCTCTTGGCGCGGCCGGGATAAGCTGAGCAGTTTGCGAAACCCTTTCTTGGGGCGATTGGTTCGGTCTATGAGCGCCGCGCGGTTCGATACTGCCACCCCAGTGCCCGCGGGCCGGGAGGAGGTCATCCGCATCCGCGGGGCCCGGATGCACAACCTCCGGAACCTGGACCTGGATATCCCCCGCAACCGGCTGGTGGTCATCACGGGGCCCAGCGGCTCGGGCAAGAGTTCGCTGGCCTTCGATACGCTCTATGCCGAGGGGCAGCGCCAGTACATCGAGAGCCTTTCGGTGTACGCCCGGCAGTTCTTGCACCAGTTGGAGCGGCCGGAGGTGGACCTCATCGAGGGGCTTCAGCCCACTGTGTCGATCGACCAGCGGGCCGGCAGCCACAACCCGCGGAGCACGGTGGCCACGGTTACCGAAATCTACGATTATCTCCGCGTGCTTTACGCGCGGCTGGGGGAGCCCCAATGCTATCGCTGCGGCACGCCCATCCGGCAGCAGACGCCGGAGCAGATTCTGGAAGACCTCTTGGCCTTGCCCGAGGGCACCCGGTTGATGATCCTCGCCCCTTTGGTCCGGGGGCGCAAGGGCGAACATCGCGACGTGTTCGTGGCCATCCGCAAAGCCGGCTTCTTGCGGGCCCGGGTCGATGGGGAGGTGGTGGACCTGGATTCGCCGCCGCTATTGGTGGCCCAGGGAAAGCATCATATCGAAGCCATCATCGACCGCCTCGTGCTCCGCGGCGGCGTGCGGTCGCGGCTGGCCGATTCCATCCAACTGGCGATCAAGCACGGCGATGGGCTGGTGGTGGCGGCGGTGGAGACCCGGGCGCCAGCATCGCCGGGCGGCAACGGCGTCTGGCGCGACCGGCTGTTCAGCACGCGCTATGCCTGCCCCGACTGCAAGATCAGCTACGAAGAGCTGGAGCCCAGGACCTTCAGCTTCAATAGCCCCTACGGCGCCTGCCCGGCGTGCGAAGGGCTTGGATTCCGCGAGGAGTTCGACCCGGAACTGGTCATTCCCGATTGGTCGTTGTCGGCGGCGGCTGGAGCCTTCGCCCCGTGGCGCAACCGCACCGCTTTGCGGCGCCTGCGAACCGTGCTCGAACCTTTCCTGGAATCCTGTGGGGCCGGGTGGCATACGCCTTTGGAACGGCTTAGCGCGGCCCAGCGCGCGGCCTTGTGGCGGGGCGACGGCAAGCAGTTCGCCGGGCTGCTCGCATTGCTGGACGCGGAATGGCAGCGGAGCGACGAGGCCGGCCGCCAGACATGGGAAGCCTTCCGGGGACACGTGCCCTGCCCGGAGTGCGGTGGCAGCCGCCTGCGGCCCGAGGCCCGATCCGTGCGCCTGGGGCGCAAGGCCATCCACGAGGTGACGGCCCTGTCGGTCGGGCAAGCCCGCCAGTTCTTCCAGCGCCTGCGTTTTCCCGCCGATCAGCGCCCCGTGGCCGAACCCCTGGTGAGCGATATCCTGGCCCGGCTGGCGTTCCTCGAACGCCTGGGGTTGGAATACCTCACGCTGGATCGGCCCGCGGATACCCTCAGCGGCGGCGAATTGCAGCGGGTCCGCCTGGCCAGCGGCCTGGGATCGGGCCTGGTGGGCGTCTGCTACGTGCTTGACGAACCCTCGATCGGCCTGCACCCCCGCGATACCCAGCGCCTGATCGAGGCGATGCGGGACCTGCAAGGCCGGGGCAACACCGTGGTGGTCGTCGAGCACGACGAGTCGATCATGCGCCAAGCCGACTGGCTGATCGACCTGGGCCCCGGGGCGGGGGAGCACGGCGGCCGGATCGTCGCTCAAGGCACGCCAGACCAGGTGGCCCGCCAGCCCGAATCGCTTACCGGCCGCTATCTGGCCGGCATCGAACGGATACCGGTCCCCGCGGTGCGGCGCCGGGTGGCCAAGAGCCGCAGGATCACGCTGGAAGGCGTGACCACCCACAACCTCAAGAACATCACCGTCAGCTTCCCCCTTTCGGTGCTCACATGCGTTACGGGGGTAAGCGGGTCAGGCAAGAGTTCCTTGTTAGACGAGACGCTAGCGCCGGCACTGATCCGGCGGCTGGGAGGGATCGCCCCCAAGCCCGGCCCGTTCAAGGCCCTCCGGGGGGCCAGCCGGATCGACAAAGTGGTCCAGATCGACCAATCGCCCCTGGGGCGGAGCCCGCGGTCGAACCCCGCCACGTACACCGGAGCGTTCGACGAGATCCGCAAGATTTTCGCCAACACCCGCGATGCGCGGCAGTGGGGTTTTCGGGCCGGGCGATTCAGCTTCAACGTCAAAGGGGGGCGGTGCGAGGCCTGCCAGGGCCAGGGCGTCCAACGGATCGAGATGAACTTCCTGCCCGACTTGTTTGTAACCTGCCCGGAGTGCGAGGGCCGGCGGTTCAATCGCCAGACCCTGGAAGTCCGTTACCGCGACCGCACCATTGCCGATGTTCTGGCGATGCGGGTGGACGAGGCCCTGGAGTTCTTCGAGAACTTTCCGCCACTGGTCCGCTTGCTGGGAACCCTACGCGAGGTGGGGCTTGGATACCTCACCTTGGGCCAACCCTCGACGACGCTTTCCGGGGGAGAGGCCCAGCGGGTGAAGCTCGCCACCGAGTTGGCGCGGGTGGAAACCGGCAACACCCTTTACATTCTCGACGAGCCCACTACGGGCCTCCACCTCGACGATGTCCGCAAACTGTTGGAGGTGTTAGGGCGACTGGTGGACCGGGGCAACACGGTGATCGTCATCGAACACCACCTGGATGTGCTGAAGTCGGCCGACTGGATTATCGACCTGGGCCCCGAAGGTGGGGATCGAGGGGGATACTTGTTGGCCGCTGGCACGCCGGAAGAGATTGCCAGCCTGCCGGACAACCAGACCGGCCGATTTTTGCGGACCGTGCTGGGCCATCACGGCCGAGGGGATAGGCCTTCGGCTGCATCGGATTAACTCTTTCGGGTGGTGTTTGGTTAGGCCGGCGTATGCCTCGGATCGGATATTGTTCGCTATTTGGGAAATTAGCATCAAGGCCATCGAGTGCATTCTTGCCGGCTTGCATAACCCGTTGTAGGGGGTTTGGCGCAAGCAGCGCTGACGGTTGCCCTGGCCGATGCTAGAATTGGCACTGAAATCGGCCCTTCCGGGCCGGCACCCCGTGGCGGTGGCCTGCCGCAGGTAGCGAGCCGGCGGGCTGCGCCAGCCGCGCGCGGTTTTGGGAGTAGCCCCCGGGCTTGGCCGGCGATCGTCCGCTGTACGGCGGGCTGGCGCCTCCGCCGAGCCCGGCAGAAGGGGCTTACGGGATATCGCCAACGCATGGGAATCAATCGCATCCTTGCCGGACTGCGCAACGCCACGCCGATCATTGCGCCTTCGCTATTGGCCGCCGATTTCGGCAACCTGGAGCGGGAGATCCGCCGGCTGGAAGAGGCTGGCGCCCGAATGCTCCATCTGGACGTCATGGACGGCCATTTCGTGCCCAACCTGAGTTTCGGCATCCCCGTGATCGAGGCCGTCCGGCGCTTGACCGAACTGCCCTTGGACGTGCATCTGATGATCGATAATCCGGGGCGGCACCTGGCGGCTTTCCGGCGCGCAGGGGCGGACCTCATTACCGTGCATATCGAGGTGGCCCAGGACCCGGTCGCCTTACTTTCGCAGATCCGGGCCCTGGGTGCTGGGGCTGGCATCTCGCTCAGTCCGCCTACCCCGGTCGTGGCCTTGGAAAGGTGCTTGGACTATTGCGACCTGGTCCTGGTGATGAGCGTCATGCCGGGTTTCGGCGGCCAAGAGTTCCAGCCTGGGGCGCTGGATAAGCTCCGGTGGTTGCGTTCGGCCGCCCGGGCCGAAAC
>JBBIQF010000302.1:0-7728 GCA_037442445.1 Planctomycetaceae bacterium | reverse complement strand
CGAGCCCCAAACCCCGCCGCCAACCGCCCCGGACCTGTGACGCGATGGTCTTGCGACGCCAGCCCCCCACCATCAACCGTCAACCATCAACCGTCAACCGTCAACCCTCAACCCTCAACCCTCAACCCTCAACATCCGCCATGGCCCCCCGAATCTTGTTGGTCGATGATGAGCCCCAGGTACTGGACGGCCTGCGCCGCATGTTGGAGCCGTACCGCCGGCAATGGGAGCTGAGTTTCGCCACGGTGCCGGAGGTGGCGTGGGAGGAACTGCGGGCCGGGCCGGTGGACGTGGCGGTGCTGGATGTGCGCATGCCGGGCACCTCGGGGCTGGAACTGCTCCAGCGCATGCAGGCCGATGCCGCCACCCGCAGCGTGGCGGTCATCATGCTCACGGGGCTGGAAGACCGGACGCTCAAGCGCCGGGCGTTGGAATTGGGGGCGGCGGACCTGTTGAACAAGCCGGTGGAGCGCGAGGACCTGGTGGCCCGGCTGCAAAGCGTGCTGCGGTTCAAGGCCGCCCAGGACGCCCTGCGCCAAGCCAATGCCGAGTTGGAGCAAAGGGTCGAGGCGCGGACCCGGCAACTGGCCCAGTCGCGCCTGGACATCCTCTGGCGCCTGGCCTCGCTGGCCGAGTACCGCCATCCCGAAACCGGCCAGCACGTGGTGCGGGTGGGGTATTACAGCCGGCTGATCGCCGAGGCGATGGGGCTGGACGCGGAGTTCCGGGAGTCGCTGTTTCTGGCGGCCCCGCTGCACGACATCGGCAAGATCGCCATTCCGGACCGCATCTTGCTCAAGCGGGGCCCGCTATCGGCGGCGGAGGCGGCCATCATGCGCCGCCATTGCGAGTTGGGCGAGCGGATTCTGCGTGGCCGGGCCCCCTTCGGCCCGTGGCGCTGCCGGCCGCCCGGGGTGGCCCAGAGCGTCGCCGAAACCAATCCCCTGTTGGACAAAGCCGCCACCATCGCCCTGGCCCACCACGAACGCTGGGACGGCGCTGGCTATCCGCAAGGGCTGGCCGGAAACCAAATCCCCCTGGAGGCCCGCATCGTGGCCATCGCCGATGTGTTCGATGCCCTCACCTCCGATCGCCCCTATCGGGCCGCGCTGGCGGGGGACGAAGCCCTGGGGATCATCGCCGAGGAGAAGGGCGGGCAATTCGACCCCGAAGTGCACGCCGCCTTCCTCCGCGCCCTGGAAGACCTCCAGCAGGTCCGCAAGCAGTGGCTCGACCATTTCCGCAGCCAGTGCTTCGAGGAATCCGCCTATGAGCCGGATCCTGTTTGTGGATGACGAACCTAAAGTGCTCGAGGGGCTGCGGCGCATGCTCCGCGGCATGAGGCACCAATGGGAGATGGCCTTCTGCACCGGCGGGGCCGAAGCCCTGGAAAGCCTCGAGCAGCGCCCGTTCGACGTCGTGGTCACCGACATGCGCATGCCCGGCATGGACGGCGCGGAACTCTTGGAAGAGGTGCTGGTACGGCACCCGGCCACGGCGCGAGTGGTGCTGTCGGGCCAGTGCGATCGCGATACGGTGCTGAAGACCGTGGGGCCGGCCCACCAGTTCCTCACCAAGCCCTGCGATTCGGAAACCGTCAAGCGCACCCTGGAACGGATTGGCGGGCTGCGGGCCCGGCTGCCCGACCCGTGGCACCGGCAGATGGTGGCGCGCCTGCGGTCGCTGCCCAGCCCGGCCGCCACCTACAGCCGCTTGAAGGCCGAACTGGAGGCCGACCGCGCTGGCCTGGAGCACGTGGCCCGGGTGCTCGCAAGCGATGCGGCGTCGGCGGCCAAGATATTGCAACTGGTGTCGTCCAGCTTTTTCGGGACGCCGCAGCGCGTCGGCGATGTGGGCCGGGCCGCTGGCCTCTTGGGATTGGAGACGCTCAAGGCCGTGGCCCGCTGCCCCGGCGTGTTCCGCCCACTGGCGGAAGCGGTGGATGCCCAGGCGGTGGCCTGGCTGGCAGGCCATGCGGCCCGGGTGCAGGCGGCGGCGCTTCGCATCGCCGAACTCCAGACCCCGGACCCGGTGGCCGCCGGCGAGATCGGCCTGGCCGGCCTGCTCCACGATGTGGGCCTGTGGGTGCTGGCCGACGCCCACCCCGAGCGCTTCGCCCGGCTCGTGGCCGCCGCCCGGGCCCAGCGGATCACCCCCTGGGAAGCCGAACAGCGCGAACGCACCGCCACCCACGCCGACCTGGGCGGCTACCTCCTGGGCCTGTGGGGGCTGCCCGATCCGCTGGTCGAGTCGGCCGCCTTCCACCACACGCCCAGCCTCTCGACAGGTGTGGCCGACCATGCCCTGGCCATCGTCCACGTGGCCAATGCCGTGGTCGAAGCCGCCGAGGCAGGCCGATCGCCTGGCGAGTCCGAGATCGACCGGCCGTTCCTCGACCGCCTGGGGTACCTCGATCGGCTTGCCGAGTGGCGCGAAGCCGCCGAGGGTGCCCTTTGTTCGGAGGTGGCCGCCTGAAACCCCCTGCAACCAAACGCTGGACCTTCGCTGGGAGAACCGACGATGACCGAGCGCGTGCTGTGCGTGGATGACGACCCCAACATCCTCCAGGGCTACCAGCGTGCGCTGCGCAAGCAGTTCGCCCTGGATGTGGCCCAGGGGGGCGAAGAGGGGCTGGAAGCCATCGCCCGCAATGGCCCCTATGCCGTGGTCGTGGCCGACATGCGCATGCCCGGAATCAACGGCGTGGAGTTCCTCGCCCGGGTCAAGCAACTGGCGCCCGACACGGTGCGGATGATGCTCACCGGCAACGCCGACCAGCAGACGGCGCTCGATGCGGTCAACGAGGGGCAGATCTTCCGCTTCCTCACCAAGCCCTGCCCGCCCGAAACCTTCGCCAAGGCCCTGGAGGCGGGGCTGGCCCAGTACCGGCTGGTCACCGCCGAACGCGAGCTGCTCTCCAAGACCCTCACCGGCGCCATCAAACTGTTGACCGACGTGCTGGCGCTGGTGAACCCCCTGGCCTTTGGCCGGGCCTCGCGCCTGCGGAACCTGGTGCGGCAGATCGGCCAGGTGCTGGGGGTGCAGCAGGCCTGGCTGATCGAAATGGCCGCTTTGCTCTCGCAGATCGGCTGCGTCAGCGTACCCGAAGAAATCCTCCGCAAGGTCTTCCAGCGCGAGCCGCTCTCCGAGGCCGAGGAACGCATCTACAACAGCCACCCCGAGCAGGGGCACTCGATGCTGGTCAATATCCCGCGCCTGGAGACCATCGCCGAGATCGTGGCCTACCAGGAGAAACTCTACAACGGCGGCGGCGTGCCGCTGGACCACCGGCGCGGCCCGGATATTCCGCTGGGCTCGCGGATTCTGAAGGTCGCCCTGGACTGGGACCTCCTCTGCCAGAGCGGGTGCAGCCAGGAGCACGCCATGGCCGAGATGCACAGCCGGCCCGGCTGGTACGACCCCGACGTGCTGGCCGCCCTGCGCCGCGTGACCGGCGTGGCCCAGACCCACGTGATCTGCAAGGTGCGGTTCAGCGACCTCCGCGACGGATTGGTGCTGGCCGCCGATGTCCGCTCCCTGGCCGGAACCCTCCTCTGCGCCAAAGGGCAAGAGGTCACCCCTTCGCTGCGGGCGCGCCTGCGGAATTACCTGGTCAACGTGGGCATCAGCTCGGCCATCGAGGTCTTCGTGCCCGTGGACCAGTTGCACCTGTTCCACGATCACCAGGTGATCAGCCCCGGGGAGAAACTCCGCACATGACCGCCCCAGCCGTAGGGTGGGTGCTTTGCACCCGCGTGAACACCCGTCCGCACCCGTGCGGCAAGCGCCGCGGTTTTGGACGATCGCGCATGCACGGTACGGTCCTTTGTTCGCTGATTTCGGTGTGCCCATGAAAGCCAAGGTCCTGGTGGTGGACGACTCGCCGGAAATCGCGGCCCTATTGGAGCGGCTGCTTCGGGCCCAGGGTTGCGAGGTGGCCGTGGCCAGCGATGGCCGGCAGGGGCTGGCCCTGGCCGACGCCTTCTGCCCCGATGTCGCCCTCTTGGACGTGATGATGCCCGAGATGGACGGCATCGAGCTGTGCCGGCGGCTGAAAGCCGAGCCCAAACACGACGGCCTGTATGTGATCCTGGTGACGGCGATGAGCGAGAACCAGGATGTGATCCGCGGCCTGGACGCCGGCGCCGACGACTACATCACCAAGCCGTTCTGCAAGGAGGTGCTTGCGGCCCGGCTGCGGAGCGGGCTGCGGATCAAGGCGCACCGCGATGCTCTGGCCCAGGTCAACGGCCTGCTGCGCCAGGAGATCGCCGAGCGCCGCCGGGCCGAGGCCGAGGCCCACAGCCTCCGCCGCCGCATCGAGTTCGTGCTCGAAGCCACGCGCACCGGGCTGGATGTTATCGACGCCAATTTGAATCTCTGCTATGTGGACCCCGCCCGCCGCAAGCGGTACGGCGACTTCACCGGCCGCAAATGCTACGAATACTTCTGCCGCCGCGGCACCCACTGCGCCGACTGCGGCGTGCTCCAGGCCCTGCGGACCGGGCGGCAGGTGGTCACCGAACGGGTGTTCCCGGGCGAGCCGGACCGGCCGGTCGAAGTTACCAGCTTTCCCTTTCAAGAGGCGGACGGCACCTGCCTGGTGGCCCAGGTCAGCGTGGACCTGAGCCAGCGCAAGCTGCTAGAGGCACAGTCGCTCCGGGTGCAGCGCCTGGAGGCGCTGGGCCGGCTGGCGGCGGGCCTGGCCCATGAAATCAACACGCCCAGCCAGTACGTAAGCAACAACCTCCGGTTCCTCCAGTCGGCCTGCGAGGAGATGGCGGCGGGCCTGGAGGCGCTGTGGCGCCTGGCCGAGGCCCCGGAGGTTCAGGCGGCCCGGCCCGACCTGGCCCAGGCGGTCTTCCACGCCCTGCCGCCCGCGGACTTCGACGAACTGCGGCGCGATATTCCCCAGGCCATTGCCGAGGCGCTTGGAGGCATGGCCGAAGTGGCGCGCGTCGTGGCCGCCGTGCAGAAGTTCGCTTCGCCCGGCCGGGCCCAGAAGACGCTGGTGGATCTGAACGACCTCGTCGCCAATGCCCTGGAAGTGGGCCGGCTGGAGTGGCGCAATGCGGCCGAAATCCGCGCCGAACTCGACCCCCGCCTCCCCCCCGTCCCCGGCGTGGCCAGCGAAATGGCCGAAGCCGTGCTGGAACTCGTCCGCGGAGCGATCGCGGCAGGCGCCGAGTCGGGCAAGGAGCCCGGCGCCAAGATCCGCCGGCCCGTAACCATCACGCTTCGCACGCGCACCGAAGCCGGCCATGCGGTGATCGAAGTCGACGACGACGGACCGCCGCTTGTGCCCGGCCAGCGCGAACGGCTGTTCGACCCGCTAGTCCCTTCCCGCGCTCCCGGTGGACTGCCGCAACGCACCCTGGCCTTCGTCCACGCCCTGGTGGTCCAACGGCATGGCGGATCGGTGGACGTGGCCGAAAGCCCCGCGGGCGGCCTCCGGGTTACGCTCCGCGTCCCCGTGATCGACCAGCCGGTACCGGATTTGCCACGCCTGGAAACCAGCCCGGCGCCTGCCCCCGGTGCCGCCCCAACCCCGTGCGCCTGAGCCGCTGTACAGGAGAAGCCTCATGGGCCACACCGTGCTGTTGGTCGATGACGACGAGAACGTGCTGTTGGGCCTGGTGCGGGTGCTTCGCCGGCAGCCGTACCAAATCCTGACGGCCCGCTCGGCCGAAGAGGCCCAGTGGATTCTCAAGGTCCATCCCGTCGATGTGATCGTTACCGACGAGCAGATGCCGCACCAGCGGGGCACCGAATTGCTGGCCTGGGTGGCCCAGCATTTTCCCGAGGTGATGCGGATCGTGCTGACCGGTCACCCCACGGTCGAGGCCGCCATCTCGGCCATCAACCACGCGGGCGTGTTCCAGTTCTTCACCAAGCCCTGCAACGAGGTGGAGCTGGCCCTGGCCATCCGCCGGGCCCTGGAACTGAAGGACCAGCGGCGCCGCGCTGCCCAAGCGGCAGGCCCGCCCGCAAGCGCCACGGCCGGGAACAAAGGTGCAATGCCATGAACGCCGCACATCGCTCTTCTTTCGCAGACGTTTCGCACCCGAAAGGGTTTGGATGCCGCTTTTGGCCGTGGCTGGCATGTGGCTTTTGGAGCGCGTCGCTTGTGGCCCTGGGTGCCTGGCACGGCCTGCGCCACGACGACCCCTGGCCGGATGTGGCGGCGTGCAGCCTGGCGTGGCTGGCGGGCACCCTGGCCATTGCCCTGGCCGGCGCCGCCGTGCGCCGCCAGATCGCCCACTCTCAGCGCCAGGAAGACACCCTGCGGGCCGAACGCCAGGCCTTCGAGGCGCTGGCCGAACAGCGGGCCGACGAACTGGCCCGCATCAACGCCGAACTCCAACTCGAAGTCCGCCAGCGGCAATTCATCGAGGCCACCCTGGCCGAACGCCAGGCCTACCTCGAAACCCTGTTCCACAACATCCAGACCGGCCTGGTGGTGACCGACCCTGTGGACTGCACGATTCTGGATATCAACCAGGCGGGGGCCGAGCTGGTGGGCATCCCGCGGGAGGAGATCATCGGCCAGACGTGCCGCAAGTTCCTGCTCTGCCCGGGCGAAATGCCCCTACCAGGCCCCGCTGGCCAGCCCGGGCCGGCGGCCGCCACGCCGCCGGCACCTACGGCGATTCCCGCCGGGCAAACTTTCCCGGTGCCATGCGAAAGCCAGTTGCTCAGCCCGGTCCGGGGGCCGGTCCCGGTGCTCCATAGCGTGGGCACGATCCGATCGGGCGATAAGACCTGCCATTTGCATACGCTGGTCGATATCAGCGACCGCAAAGAGGCCGAGATCGCCGCCCAGCGCGAGGCCGCCAAACTGTCGTCCATGATCTCCGGCATGCAGGAAGGCGTCGTGTTTGCCGACGCCGACAACACGATCGTCGAAGTGAATGACTATTTCTGCCGGTTCGTTGGCGTGCCGCGGTCCTCGATCGTGGGCCGGCGCCTGGAGGAGTTCCACGCCGGCGCGGTACTGGACCGGCTGCTTGGCCACCTGGACGCCTTCCGCACCCAGGCCGCGGCCCAACCGATGGTCCTCCAGCGGCCGCTGGGCCAGGCCGAAGTGATCCTCCGGCTTCAGCCCATCTACCGCGCCGGGCAGTACGACGGCGTGCTGTTGAACGTGATCGACGTGACCGAACTGGTGGCGGCCCGCCGCCAGGCCGAAGCGGCCACCCAGGCCAAGGCCCGGTTCCTGGCCAATATGAGCCACGAGATCCGCACGCCCATGACGGCCATCTTGGGCTACGCCGAACTGCTGGATTCGCCCGATCTGACCCCCAGCGAGCGCCGCCAGTACTTGGACGTCATCCGCCGCAATGGCCGGCACCTGCTGCAACTGATCAACGATATCCTGGACCTTTCCAAGATCGACGCCGGAAAGCTCCAACTGCGGGACGAGCCTGCCGATGTCCGAGCCCTGGTGGACGACGTGGCGCAAAGCCTCGCCCCGCGGGCAGCCGAGCGCGGCAACCGCCTGGTGGCCCGCTGCGCCGCGGATGTGCCGGAAACCATCGTGTTGGACGGCAGCCGGCTCCGCCAGGTGCTCGTGAACCTCGTGGCCAACGCCATCAAGTTCACCTCAAACGGCTGCGTGTGCATCGAGGTTGGCTTGGCGCCCGGCCCGGGCGGGGGCGAGCGAGCCCTTCGCATCGGCGTCAGCGACACGGGTATCGGCATCGCGCCGGAGGTGCTGCCGCGGCTGTT
>JBBIQF010000301.1:7434-7733 GCA_037442445.1 Planctomycetaceae bacterium | reverse complement strand
GCTTTCCATAAGGCGCTTCATCTGAAGCCTTACGCGCCGGCTCAGCCGGGGGCGGCGGAATGCCACCCGCGGCAACCGGTTGTTAGGCGGCGGGTTATTGGTTTTTCTCAACGCCTTCGACAAATGGCGCCGTGCTCGCCCACATGGACGTCGGAAACTTCTCGGAGGTCGCCGGTCAACGCCTCAAGGCGAATCGCATCGAGGTTGGCGGCCAGCCAGTTGATGCGTCGGATGATACGTTGTCCTATTGGCCTGTCTAAGCGTTCCGGCTCGTGAGATGCCGCTCGGAGGATTCGAAC
>JBBIQF010000301.1:0-7417 GCA_037442445.1 Planctomycetaceae bacterium | reverse complement strand
ATCAATCCGAGCCGCTGAACGGCATCCTCGAAGCGTTCACCCCGCTCCCCGCGTTCCACCGCTTGTTTTTGGCGCCGGAGTCTATCCCGGACTGATTCTCGAATCGGCAACCCTTCGTCAGGATCGCCGAGCAATTCCAGCAGCTTCTGCTCGACGACCGTTTCGAGCATTTCTCGAAGCTCATCGATTGTCATCTGAGCTACGGTTGCCATAGTCGCCTCGAGAAGCCTATAGCGGCGGCTTAACAGGCTGCTCGACGCCGCGCCAAATGACCTTGGCGTACGGCCTTTAGGCCACGGTCTGCCGGCTAACGCACACGGGTCGCTGATCGGCCGATTGAATCAACGCCCGCCATTCTAACCGGTCCAACGGGGCGGTCAATAGGCCGAACCGCGGTTCACCCCTCTACGGCGGAGGACGCGACTTTTGTTCCTTCGGTCGATCGAGGGTACCCGCCACGCGGGGACTCGGCAGCGCGGAGGGCCGGGCTGCCCCAAGGTGCTCAGCCCACCAGCAGCACCACCAGTCGCTTGGGCCCGTGGACGCCGAGAATGAGGATTTTCTCGATATCGGCGGTGCGGCTCGGGCCGGTGATGATGACCGTCTCGCCGGAAGCGTCGGGTTGGCTAAACCGCTGGGCGATTTCGGGCCAGGCCGCAGGCAGATGTTCCCGCAGCCGATCCAAAGTGGCTACGATCACGCACGCGGGTGGCAGATAGCAGAGCAGGCGTTCCTGGGCGGTGCGGCAGGTCAGCACGCAGGAGCCGGTATCGGCCAGCAGCCAGTCGGCTTCCAACAGGCCGAGGTGCAGGTCAGCCATCGAGGTGGGGGTCCAGTCGGGTTGCGGCCATGCCACGCGATGTGGATCGAGCCCCTGCGCAAGTTGCCGGCACAAGGGGCGGTCCAGCACGCCGATAGATTGCCATCCTTCGCGGGCCGACAGTTCGGCCAGGCACCGGCCGGCCTCGTCGATGCTCGCCGCCCGGAGCACCTCGCCGTGGACGGCCTGGAGTTCTTCCTGGAAGCGGGCGGCCATCGCGGGGACATCGGGGTTCTGCCGCGGCCAGACCTCGGGCACGGGGGGCGGGTCCATGGCGGGCTGCCCGGCCAGGGCATCGCGGATGCGTCGGAGGATGGCTTGTCGGCTGTTCATGCGTTCGTCTGCCGGAGGTGCAAGGCTCTTGGTATGCAGAAAGTGTCCGAGAACCAGCGATCCGGGAAGTCCACCGAGGTCAGCCGGGTGGGGCGTCTTGGGAACTCTTGGGCGTCGCCTGGGCTGCCTGCTGGCGCCACCATTGGCGGAAGCCGGGTCCGCGGGGCACCTCGGGCAACTCGCGCCCGCGGGTCCATGCCCCCAGTTTTCCCGGATGCCACGGCAGCCACCGCGCAGCGCGCACCCCCAGGCGCACGGCGAACATGGCCAGCCGATAGCGCCATACTCCGCCCATGGCCAGGGCCCAGGCCTTCCACATCAACCGTTCCAGGGGCGAGCGGGCAGGGGAAGGTTCGTTGACGGCCCGGTGGCGGAGGTGGACCAATTGGTGGGGAATATCGATTTTCACCGGGCACACCTCGCCGCACGCCCCGCACAGCGACGAGGCGAAGGGCAACGTGCCCGCCTGCTGGAGCCCGACCAAGTGCGGCGTGAGGATCGAACCGATCGGCCCGGGATACACCCACCCATACGACCACGGCGTGGCTCGCCGGTACACCGGGCAGGCGTTCAGGCACGCCCCGCAGCGGATGCAGGCCAGGCTCATGCGGGCCGCCCGATCGGCCAACACCCGTGTCCGCCCGTTGTCCAGAATCAGCACATACAGCTTCCGGCCAGGCGCCGGGCCATGGATCAAGTGCGTGTAGGTCGTCAGTTTCTGCCCCGTACCGCTTCGGGCCAGTAGGTTGAGGAACACCGGCAGGTGTTCCAGCCGGGGGATGATCTTTTCGATACCCATCAGGGCCACATGCACCCGGGGTGCCGAGGTGGAAAGCCCGCCATTGCCCTCGTTCTCGACGATGCACAAGGTGCCGGTCTCGGCAATGGCGAAGTTCACCCCCGAGGTGCCTAGATCCGCAGTGATGAAGTCGTGCCGCAAGTGGCGGCGGGCGATGGCCGTCAGCGCCTGGTGCTCGGCCGTGTAAGGCTCCTGGAGCTTCTCGGCGAACAGCCGGCCCACGTCGCTGGCCGACATGTGCAGCGCCGGCGTAACGATATGCACCGGGCGCTGCCCGGCAAGTTGCACCAGGTATTCGCCCAGGTCGGTCTCGACGGCGCGGATGCCGGCCTGGGCCAGCACGTGGTTCAGCTCCATCTCCTCGCTGACCATCGACTTGGCCTTGACCACTGTGCGGACCTGGTTTTCGCGTGCGATGCGGAGCAGATGGTCGTTGGCCTCGGCCACGGTCTCGGCGAAAAGCACCGTTGCGCCCCGGGCGGTGATGTTCTGCTCGAATTGGACCAGCAGCGTATCGAGGTGGGCCAAGGCGTAGGCCTTGATGCGGTTCGCGGCGGCCCGCCATTGCTCCCACTGGGCAGTGGAGGCGGCAATCTGGCGGTTGTGGCGGGTGGAGCGTTCGGCCGACTCGGCCAGCGATGCGCACGGCTGGGGCTCGGATAACCCCGCCGTCAAGTGTTTCAAGAACGCGGCGCCGTCGTGCGAGTGCCTCGGGGTCATGGTCCCTCGTGTCCGATAAAGCGGTCTGCCCCAGCGGCTTGCTGAAGTATGGCAGCCGGCAGCCGGCCGAACAAGGGGGCCGGCCTCCGACCCCGGCCGGCACGCGTTCCCCCAAGGACGATCGGGCGGACGCGACGGAGCGCGTCCCTCCAGCTATGGAGGGCCACGCTCCCTCGTGGCCCGGGCCTTGCGTGTTGGACGCCGGACGCTATTGCAAACGCGGCGGACGCGACGGAGCGCGTCCCTCCAGGTTTTGGGCCGCTCAAGACCCCTTGCCCGCCCTGGCCGGCCATGCGACAATCACGGCGTCGCAACGAATCGTCTCGATTCCGAGGAGATCATGAAACTGGTGCCCCTTGGTCCGAAAGTGGTGGTCCGGCGGACCCCTGCGGACGAGCGATCGCCCGGCGGAATCGTGCTGCCCGATACCGCGCGCGAAAAGCCGCAACAAGGGCGCGTGCTTTCGGTGGGCGATGGCCTGCCCTTGCCCGATGGCAGCCGGGCCAAGCCCCAGGTGGCCGAGGGAGATCGCGTGGTGTTCCCCGGCTACGCGGGGACCGAGGTCGTCGTGGAAGGCGAAGAGTTGCTGATCCTCGACGAGCGCGACATTTTGGCGATCATCGCCTGATGCCCCGTGGCTGGCCCCGGCCATGCCCGGCCGGCCAGGCAGCCCGAGTGGAGATGGGCATCTAGCGGCGCTTGGTACGCCGTAGCCTTGGCCACCGGGAGCCGCCTGACTCCGGCGCTCCCCGCTGCAGTGCCAGTCGGGCTGCGCACCGGCCCCAGCGTCGCCTCACGTCAGCGTTCGCGGCCGTCTTCCAGATACGTGTACCCCTCCAGCCCCGCCTCATAAAAGCGGAGGAGCCGGCCGGCCTGCCGGTCGTCGATGCGATTCTCCCGGATGGCCTGTTCGACCGAGGACCGCATCTGGCGGACGAGCGCCCGCGGGTCGAACTCCACGTATTGGAGCACCTCGCTGACCGTATCGCCTTTGATCACGGCCTCGACCACCACCTCGTCGTTCTCGGCCATGCACACGTGCACGGCGTTGGTATCGCCGAACAGGTTGTGCATATCGCCCAGGATTTCCTGGTACGCCCCCACCAAGAAGGCGCCTAAGTAGTAAGGCCGGTCGTCCAGCGGGTGCACCGGCAGGGTCCGCTTCACGTCCCGCCGATCGATGAAGCGGTCCAACTTGCCGTCGGAATCGCAGGTGATGTCGCCCAAAACCGCCTGGCGGGTGGGCCGCTCGTCCAGCCGGTGGATGGGCATGATGGGAAACAACTGCTTGATGGCCCAACTGTCGGGCAGGGACTGGAACAGCGAGAAGTTGCAGAAGTACGTCTCGCTCAGCAGCCAGTCGAGTATGCCCAGCTCTTCGGGGACGTATTCGAGCTGCCGGATGAGGCGCTGGGTCTTGCGGCAGATGGCCCAGAACAGGTTTTCCGCCCAGGCCCGCTGCTCCAGCGGCAGGTACCCCGCCCCGAACAAGTTCATCGCCGTATCCAAGGCCTGCTGGGCATCGTGATAGGCCTCCAGCACGTTGCGGACGTTGAGCCCCCGGTACGCCTCCAGCAGGTCCACCAGCGGCTGCTCGGCATCCTCGGGCAACTCCTGCGGGATGTCGTTGTCGCCCAGGCCGGTCACCCCCAGCACGTTGAAGATCAACATGCTGTGGTAGGCCACCACGGCCCGGCCGCTCTCGGAAAAGATGGTCGGATGGGCCACCCCCGCCTCATCGCAGATGCTCTGGATGTGGTACACGACGTCGTTGGCGTACTCCTGGAGGGTGTAGTTGACGCTGGACTCGAAGTTGGTCTGCGAGCCGTCGTAGTCCACGCCCAATCCGCCGCCCACATCCAGATACTCCAGGCCCGCGCCGTGGCGGACCAGCTCGGCATACACCCGGGCGGCCTCGACGATCGCCCGCTTGATGTGGCGGATGTTGGTGATCTGGCTGCCCAGATGGAAGTGCAACAGCTTGAGGCAGTCTTCCATGTGGCGGGACTTGAGTTCGGCCAGGGCCCGCAGGATCTCGCTGACCGACAGGCCGAACTTCGACCGGTGCCCCCCCGACGACTGCCAGCGCCCGGAACCGGGGGTGGCCAGCTTCACCCGGATGCCGATCTGCGGGCGCACGCCCACCTGTTCCGACTTCTGGAGCACCAGCTCCAGGTCGGTGTATTTCTCGACGACGACGAAGACTTGCCGGCCGATCTTCTGGGCCAGCATGGCCATCTCGATGAACTCGTCGTCCTTGAACCCGTTGCACACGATGGGCATGTCGTTGGAAGCCAGGGCAATGACGGCCAGCAG
This sequence comes from Planctomycetaceae bacterium, assembly GCA_037442445.1. Taxonomy (GTDB): domain Bacteria; phylum Planctomycetota; class Planctomycetia; order Pirellulales; family Thermoguttaceae; genus JANLFZ01. Next base: position 2,429 of record JBBIQF010000301.1, on the reverse strand, counting down.
TTCGGGCTTGCTGCCGGCCTCCAGGCCGAAGTGGTAGGGCCGGCCATAATCCATCACCTCTTCCACCACCTGGCGCTGCTGGTTGACCTTGATGGGGAACACGCACTGGTAACCGCCGCGGTAATCGTGGTCGCGGATGGCTTGCTGGAAAGCGGCGTGGATTTCGCCCAGGCGGTGGCGCAACAGGTCCCCAAAACGGATCAAGACCGGCGTTTGGATCCCCCGATCCTGGAGGCGGTCCACCAAGCGTTTCAGGTCGATGGCCCGATGCGGTTCCTTGGTGGGATGCACGCAGAGATGCCCCTCGTCGTTGATGGAGAAGTAGCCCTTCCCCCAAGCCGCCACCTCGTACAACTCGGCGGCGTCAGAGACCGTCCAGCGGCGCGTCTCCTGTTCCAGTTCGAGCATCGTGGCGCGTCCTCCTATCGTGGTCGGCGGGCGAGTTCCGCGATCCAAAAACCAACCCGCGAAAACCCGTTATGGGTGTGTCGTCCCACGGAGCAAGACGGAAAGAGGAAAAGCGACCCACCGGCAAGCTCCACTTAAGAGGGGTGTGTGCTACGGCCGACGCCACCCACTGACGTATGTTACCAGATTCCCCCCCAGAGAAAAGGGGGCGACACCCGCGAGATCGAAAAAATCGTAGCCAGGTGAAACCAACGCCGTTGGCCGCCACAAGCGGGTTCCGGCAACTGCGGACCGCCGCCGAATTACGTCTTTCTAGGGGTTTTATATAACGATAAGGTAGCAAACAACGGCTGCATCAGAACGATACACATGTTCAATTTTGCTACAGCATAATGCAACAGGCGACTGGACCCCGTCGCGTTTGTTGGGGATCCACTCGCCTGTGCCTCGGAGGCGGGCAGTCGCTACCCGTCACGAGAATTGCCTCTTCCGTTCCGTTCGGACCGCGTTGCCTCCTCCCGTTGCCGGGGCGATCGAAAATACCTCAACTCTTCCCGTGCCACCATGGCCGACGTTTGCCAGATTGGGCTTCATCGCGGCCTGGGTGGGTACACCTCTTCCGACTGCCGGCCCCAACCATGGGCCTCCTCTCTGTTCCGGCCCCGGTGGCCCAATGCGGGCCACCGGGGTATTGGGGGGTGAGTGACTCTGCGTCTCGCAGAGGCCGATTCTCGGTATCCGCAAACGCTGTGCCAATCGGCTCGGCAAGAAAAAACGGAAGCCGCCAGCGGGGAGTCTAGCGGCTTCCAGCAGGGCGAGCGTGTTAGATAGAGGCCTCAGCGAACGTCCGCTTGTCGGGGGGGAAGCGGGACGTCGCAGGCACAACTGCAGCACGCCCTGTGTCGGGGGTCTTCATTGTGCAGAGGGCAATTGCTTAGCGCCCTCCAATACAATCAACACCGCTTGGCGGGTCAGGTTTCGCAGGAACTGGCGAGAACCAGAAAGCACCCCCAAGAAGTGGAGGTCCGGCCTCTTCGGCCCCCCCAACCCGGAGGGCCGGGCCAAGGGCTCGCCATAGCCTGCTAGCCTGGGCTTCTAACCCGTCACTCCTTCTTTTCGCCGCGCTTGCCCCGGCCCATCCGCTCCTTCATGGCCTTGGCAAACTCCTCGAAGGTGACCTTGCCGTCGTTGTCGGCATCCATCGCCTTGAAGGCCTTCTCGGCGCGGTCCGGCCGATCCTTGAACCACGGAGCCGCCTTGAACTCGTCCAGCGACAGCGACTTGTCGCCGTTCTTGTCGAGTTGCTTGAACCGCTCTTCCAGGCTCGGCCGGGCCTTCTTCTCGCCTTTCTTCTTTTCCTGAGCCGAGACATTAGCGGCCACCAGGCACACCAGCACAACCACCAGCAGTGAGACCAAACGCTTCATCCGACCACTCCTCAGAACGGGTTATACGGAAGCACCACATGGCGGAACCGTGTCCCCCGTCGCGCCGACGCGGCGCCGCGGCCCGCTCTTGTTGTATAAACACCTGGTCCCGCGCAAGGTGTCGCCATGCCCCCTGCGATTCTGTGAAACCGCTGTACCGCGGGCCTCGCAACCCTGCGGCGGGCTACCTGGAATGTGGAACCCTTACCCGCGGTGGTTGCCAACGATGGGTGCCCTGCCTATACTGGGGCAATTCTGCAGCCGGGACGGCTGCACCACAACCACAATGAGCTGGCAGATTGGCGGAGAAACCCTATGCGCCTGCGACGATCGTGTGGCCTGGCCATCCTGTTGGTGGGCTGCCTTGCCACAACGACCTTTGGCGGCGAGACCGATGCGGGGTTGCTGGCCAGTTGGCGATTCGACCAAGCCGGCCCAGTGGTTCCGGATTTGGCTGGCCGGGGCCATCCCGCCAAGCTGATGGGCGGCTCGCCAGCCCGCGATCAGGACCGCATGGTGCTGGCACTTGACGGCCGGCAGCAGATCGTGGTCCCCTCGGCCGCGGAGCTGAATCTGTCACGCGAGTTTTCGCTG
>JBBIQF010000300.1:0-7746 GCA_037442445.1 Planctomycetaceae bacterium | reverse complement strand
GGCGGCCACAAGGCCCGGCGTTTACGCCGGGTCGCGCCGGGCCGGCATGAATCGTTGTCTTATGATCCCAAAGGCCCCCTGTCAGGCCCGTTTACGGGCCTCCTCATTGCACTGCCCGAAGCGCGACCGCTGAGCCAAACCCGGCCTGAAGGCCGGGCCTATGGGCCGCCTCTCGGCGGCAAGGCCCGTAAACGGGCCTATCTTCAGACCCGCGCGGCGTGCTCCTGGTTTGGCCCAAGGCAGCATCGGGTGCGAGCAACCAAGATCGCCGTCTTGGGATAGGGTGTTAGCCCTTGCTTGCGGTGCAGCCAGCGGTTCCAAACGGCCGCGGCTGGACGCCGTTGACGATCGGCAGGGGTTTCTGGCCCCGCAGCAGGCGGGCCAAGTGCTCGGCCATCAGGCGCGGGCTATTGCGGAAAGCGTCGATGGTGCTGCCGGCCAGGTGGGGCACAAGCGTCACATTATCGAGGGCCAGGAGCGGATGATCGGGCGGTAGCGGCTCCTGGTCGAACACGTCCAGGGCCGCCCCCATGATCCGCCGCTGGCGCAGGGCTTCGACCAGGGCCGCCTCGTCCACCAGCCCGCTGCGGGCGGTATTGACCAGCACGGCCGTCGGCTTCATCAGGGCCAGTTGCGGCGCGGCGATCATGTGCCGGGTTTCGTCGGTCAATCGGGCATGGAGCGAAACCACGTCCGACTGGCGGAGCAGGGTTTCGAGGTCCACGAGGCGGGCCGGGCTGGGATCGCCCTGGAAGTACGGATCATAGGCCAGCACCCGGCTGCCGAAGGCCGCCAGGTAGCCGGCGACCAGCCGGCCCACCGCCCCGTAGCCCACCAGCCCCACCGTCTTTTCGTAGAGTTCGGGGATGGCATCGCTGTTGGGAAACGATCGCCGCCATTGGCCCTGCTTCAGGCAGGCATGGGCGCGGGCCAGATTGCGGATTTCGGCAAGGATGAGGCCCAAGGTGCACTCGGCCACGGCCCGGGCGTTGCGCCCCGGGGTGTTGAGTACGCAGATGCCCCGCCGCGTAGCGGTGGCCACATCGACGTTTTCGGTCCCGCCCCGCAACACGCCGATCACCTTCAAATCCCGCGCCGACTCGATGAACGCCCGCGGCAGCGGGGCGAATTGCACCACCACGATCTCGAAGCCATCGAGGTCGTGCATCACCTCCGGCGGCAAGGGCTCGGCCTCGGGGCCGCCGCGCTCGATGGCCAGATTGGCTTGCTGCAAGGCCACCAGATTGGGATGCTCCCACCGCCGGACTTCGATGCTTACGCCCAAGGGCTCAAGCGAACGCAACCCTTCGGCCATGAGCCCCGCCGGGATGTACAAATCGCTAAGGGCCAGAAGTCGGATCATGGTTGCACGCTCCAACAGGATGGAAACCAGCCAGCCGCAAAGCCCTTCTTGCCACACCCAACGGATAGGAACCCGCAAGCGCAAAGCGGTTCGACTCCGTGCTCCCAGCTCCCTGCTCCGTGCTCCTTACGTCCTTCCTCCGGCGCCCAGCAGTTCGATTTTCTGGCGGACCACGCTGGCAATCTCTTCGCGCATCGGGCCGAATATCTCGTACGGCAAGGGATCGGGGCGCCGCAGGGCGGCCACGGCGCGTTCGGCTCCCCGCCGCAGCGCGATGCGGCAGTCGGCGTAGAAGTTCATCTTGCAGATGCCGTGGTGCACGGCCTGGCGGACCTGGTCCTCGGGCGTGCCCGAGCCGCCATGGAGTACCAAAGGTACCGGGCTGGCCGCGTCCAATTCCTTCAGCCGCTCGATGTGCAGGTTGGGCAGCGAGCGGTACACCCCGTGCGAGGTGCCGATGGAAACGGCCAAAGAGTCCACGCCGGTGCGGGCGACGAACTCGGCCACCTCGGCCGGGTCGGTCAGCACGTTTTCGGTGGCCTGGGTTTCCTCCAGGTCCATGCCCCCGACGCGCCCCAGTTCGGCCTCGACGCTCACGCCGTGGCGGTGCGCCAATTCCACCGCGGCCCGGGTGCTCCGCACATTCTCCTCGAAGGGCATGGCCGAGCCGTCGAACATCACCGAGGTAAACCCCAGCCGGATCGCCCGCTCGATGCTCTCCAGCGACGTGGTGTGATCCAGGTGCAGCACGATGGGGATATCGTGCCGCGGTGCCACGGCCCGGACCAGGCCCGAGAAGTACTCCCAACCGTTGCCCGCCATGTCCGGCTCCAAGCACATCAAGAACACGGGCGAGCGGCAGGCGGTAGCGGTTTCCAGCACCGCGCGCACGAACACGTCTTCGACACAGTCGAAGGCCGGGACCGCGTATCGGTGTGCGCGGGCATGGGCAAGAACGTCGCAAGCTGTGCTAAGCATCGTCTCCTCAAAGGGTCTTCAGTGTGTCAAGGGCAGGCTATCGCATGAGCATCCCCCCGGTGACGTCGATAGTGGCGCCGGTGATGTAGCTGGCCCGCTCCGAGGCCAGAAAGACCACCACGGCGGCGACCTCGGCCGGATCGGCGATCCGGCGCAGGGGAATCCGCTGGAGGTACTCTTCCTGGTGTTTTTCCAGGGCCTGGCGGGCCATCTCGGTCCGCATCATCCCAGGGGCCACGCAGTTGACGTGGATACCGTAGGGGGCCACCTCCCGGGCCAGCGAGATGCTGAAAGTGACCAGCCCCGCCTTCGACGCCGCATAGTGGGCGTGGCCAGTCGTCGAGCCGTGGAACGCCGCCTGCGAGGTGATGTTCACGATCCGGCCTTTGCGCCCGGAATCGAGCCACCGGCGCACCGCCTCGCGGCAGGTCAAAAACGGGCCGGTAAGATTCACGGCCAGCGTGGCATTCCACTCCTGCTCGCTCATGTCGCGGACATAGGCCGTGGGCCAGATGCCCGCGTTGTTCACCAGTATGTCCAGTGGACCCAGCAGGGCCTCGGTCTGGCGGAACATCTCCTGCACGTCGCGGCTTTCGGCGACGTTGCCGGGGATGGCTGCGGCCTCGACCCCGTATCCCGCCCGGAGGATCTTGACCAGTTCGGCGGCCTCGTCCCCCAGGTCGATTCCCTGGGCGGGGTCGCGGAGGTAGTTGACGGCCACGCGGGCCCCTTCGGCCGCCAGCCCCAGGCAGATCGCCCGGCCCAGGCCGCGAGAGCCGCCGGTCACCAATGCCACCTTGTCGCGAAGATACAGGTCCATGGGGAGGGATACGCGTTTGAGGGCTTACGGGCCTCGGAACTCCAGACCCCGGCGCTGCGAGCCGGGTAGGACCCCGCTTATATATCCAACTGCAAAGTGCGTTCCAAGGGCCGGAAGTGCCGGCACCGGGCGCTGCGCCGGCAGGGGGAACCGCGGCCAAAGAGCCTTCTCATGCCGGCGGCGATTCCCGCACCAGCCGGCTGATCTCCTTGAACTGCGGCGTGCCGGCCACTTCGCACCACTCGAACAAGGCGGCTTCGGTGGTGGTCAGGGTAGCGCCGGCCGCGTCCATCCGCCGCAAGGCGAACTCGTAATCCACCGCGTTGCGCGAGCCGATCGCATCGGCCGCCACATACACCCGCCAGCCCGCCCCCAAGAGGTCCAACACGGTCTGCTGGACGCAGACATGGGCTTCGATGCCGCACACCAGTACCTTATGGATGCCCTGGGCCTCGAGTCCCTCAAACACCTCGGGGCATCCCCGGCAACTGAACATCACCTTGGCGGGGATGGGACCCAACCGCCTCGCCAGCTCCGGCACCGTGGGCCCCAACCCCTGCGGGTATTGCTCGGTGGCCACGACCGGGATTCCCAGGATGCGGGCGCCGTCGATCAGCCGGCCGATGTTCCACACCAGGCGGTCCCGCCCGGCAATGACCGGCAGGAGCCGCTCCTGGACATCGACCACCAACAGGGCTGTCTCGCCCACCGACATCAACTGGCCGCTGCGAAGAAAACCCGATTCGGAGTTCATGTCTTCGGCCTGCATCGCTCTGCGGTGCCAAGATTGCGCAACCCGCCCCGGGACTCATCGGTGCCCGCCCGGCCTGGGGCGATAGGCACCGGGCGGATATTGTACAAGGCCATCTTGGGGCTTTCGACCCGCGCGGAAGAGCTGCCGGCACAGGCCCTTCATGGGCGGGCCATGTGGCCAGGGCTTGCGCGGCACCCTCGCAAGCCGGATGTGCCCTTTGCCCAAGGCACCCAAGGAACCCAGCGGTTGCGGCGATTGATGGTCGCGCGGCATAATGGCGCGGCCAACTGCGTGGAAGTGGGATATGGGCCACGGCGATCGGGGCGGCCTTTGCGCCCGGGCGGAAAGGGCCGATCGTCGAGCGAGCCCACCGGGCTGGACAGAGGAGCATTTCCATGGATTCCGCGGACGCACCCCACGCCGGCGATGTGCAACGTGACCGTTCGCCGGACATCTCCGCCGAGGGCTGGTGGCTGGCAGAGGTGTTCTGCTGGACCGTGGTGGTGCTGGCACCGTTTTTGCGCTGGGTCAATGGGCCAGCGGTTTCGACGGACCAGTTGGTGGTGCGGATCGCTGTGGTGTGCCTGGCCTTGGCCGGGGGGATAGCGCTCCGCACCCGGGCCATCGTGCGGGCCATGAAGCGCCGGCGATGTCCGCCGCAATCGGGTTCGGCATAGTTGCAAAGGAGATGGCATGCATTGTGGATTCGCTGTTTTGCGTCGGCCTCGTGGCGGCAATGGGATGCCTGGACTGTTGCTGGCCTTGTTCGTGGGGCTGGGCGCCTGGAGTGCCCCGGGCGCCGAGCCGCGGCCGGCTTGGCCGTTTTTCGCCTTCGATAACGGAACCGGGGGCCAGGCCGTGCCCTTCGCCGAGCAAGCCAAAATGCTCAAAGAGCTGGGCTACGACGGCATCGCCTACAGCGGCACCCGGCGGATCCCGGAGATGCTTCGGGCCTTGGATAGCCAGGGGTTGAAGATGCTCAGCATCTACGTGGGGGCCAACGTGGACCCCGGGGCGCCGCCCTATGACGCGGGGCTTCCGGCGGCCATCGGGGAGCTCAAGGGGCGAGACGTGCAGATTTGGCTATTCGTTTTGGGGAAGGGGCCGGCCGGCGAGGCGGCGGACCAGCGGGCGGCGGACATCGTCCGCGAGCTGGCCGAATTGGCTGAACCTGCCGGCCTCCGCGTGGCCCTTTACCCCCACGTGGGCTTTTACGTGGCGCGGGTGGAAGATGCGCTGCGGGTGGTCCGCCGAGTGGGCCGGAAAAACGTGGGCGTCTGTTTCAACCTGTGCCACTTCCTCCGCCTGGAGGACGCGCAGCACTTAGAGGCCCGGCTTGCGCAGGCCCGGCCGCACCTCCTGGCCGTGAGCATCAATGGTGCCGACGCCGGCCCGCCCGGGCAACTCGGGTGGGATCGGCTGATTCAGACCCTGGACCGGGGTACCTTCGATGTCGGCCGGGTGCTGAAGGCCCTCAAACGGCTGGACTACCAAGGCCCCATCGGGCTGCAATGCTACGCCATCCCCGGCGACCGGCGCGAGAACCTCCGGCGCTCGATCGAGGCGTGGCGAAAGCTGGTGGCACAGGTTGCGGCCGAGCCGTAGCCGCCCCGGCCCCCGCGCGTTGCGATTCGCGCGACCGCCAGTGCGGCCTCAAGGCTCGGGCTTGGTCTCTTCCGGCTTGAGCAAGCGCAATCGGATATCGCGCACCGCGCCGGTGGTGCACCAGGTGGCGATGCCCAGCGGCCGGCACGGCTCGCATTCCCAGCGGATCGAAATCTTCTTGCCCTGCCGGTCCAGGTCCACCATGTCCTCGTTGTCGATCCAGGCCTGGATTTTGGTCTTGGTCACCCGGATGCGGATGCGGTACCACTGGTTGTTCTTGAACTCGCGGAACTTGTTGGTCTCGTTTTCCGAGGCGTCGTAGCCGTTGATGCTCGACAGCCCCACCACGGTGCCTCCCCAGCCGCCGACGACGAACGAGCAGAACGAGTCATCCACCGGGAAGGTGGTGGTGCAGAAGAAGTCCGAGCCGTCGATGCGTTTGCCTTCCAGGGTGAGTTCGTAATCGACTTTGGGCAGAGGGTCGCCGGCCCAGGCGATGCCGCTCATCATGTCGCCGCGCTCCATGATGATGGCGCCGTCCTTGACGTATACCTTTCCCTCGCCGCCGAATTGGGCCACTTTCCAGCCTTTGAGGGTCTGGCCGTCGAACAGCTTGCGCCATGCATACTTATCGGCGGGGGCCTGTGGCTTGGCGGTGGCTTGGGCCGCGGGTTGGTCTGCCGGGGGGGCGGGGGACTCAGCGGCCTGGACAGTGATGCCCACAATGGCCACCAGGGTTGCCGCCGCAAGCAAGCACGCGATGTCCAGGCCGATACCCAACCAGTAGCGCGATCGAGTCATGGCAAACCTCCTGAAATGGGACGTATCCACGGTGGAAATGGGGCGACCGTTTGGTGCCGAGGCCGGGCCGGCGGAGCCCCCGGGCGGGGTACGCAGGGTGTGCCGGCCCACCGGGGGCTGACGCCCCCGGCTCTTTGCATCCGGGGGCGTGCGTGGGGTTTCCAGGCCCACCGGGGGCTGACGCCCCCGGCTCGTGGCATGCGGGTGGCATGCGCGGGCACGTTCCGCCGGACAGTTCCGGGGCGTCTAATCGCCGCTGAGCATCTTGCCCAGGCCCCCCAGCACCGAGCCTTCCTCCTTGCCGCCGCGGGCGGCGCCGGCCATGCGGCCGGCCAGCCGGGAAAAGGGCAGCGACTGGCACCACACCTGTCCCGGACCGGTCAGCGTCGCAAAGAACAGCCCTTCGCCGCCGAACAGCGTGTTCTTGATGCCGCCGACGAATTGGATATCGTAATCCACGCTCGGCTGGAGGGCCACCAGGCAGCCGGTATCGAGCTTGAGCACTTCGCCCGCGGCCAGGGTGCGGTGCATGAGGGTCCCGCCCGCATGGACCACGGCGATGCCATCGCCGGTCAGGCGCTGCATGATGAACCCTTCGCCGCCGAACAGGCCCACGCCAATCCGCTTCTGGAAGGCGATGCCCACCCGCGTGCCGCGGGCTGCACACAAGAAAGAATCCTTCTGGCAGATGATCTCTCCGCCCAACTGGTCCAGGTGCAGCGGCACGATCTTGCCGGGGTACGGGGCGGCGAAGGCCACCTTTTCGCGCTGCCGGGCGATGTTGGTAAACGTGGTCACGAACAGCGATTCGCCGGTCAGCGCCCGCTTGCCGGCCGCCATCACCTTTCCCAATAGGCCGCTCTGCGGCTGCGCGGGATCGCCCAGCACGGTTTCCATCTTGATGCCGCTGGTCATGTACATCATGGCCCCGGCCTCGGCGATCACCATTTCGCCGGGGTCCAAGGTGATCTCGACGTACTGCATCTCCTCGCCGAAGATCTCGTAGTCGATTTCGTCGGAGGTCCGCCGGGCCGGGGGTACGGGGGGAACGCCGCCTCCCTGGACGGCCGCCACCACCGCCGCCACATGGCGGGCCTCGGTCCAGGCGCTCAAGCCCGGCCCGAACACCAGTGTGTGCATCCCCAGCGTCCGGAGCCGGGCGGCCAGGTCCTCAAGCGGCATGGGCCCTACCGAATCCGACCCTTGCACGAAGTACCATTCTGCTTTGCCGGGCATGGGAAGGCTCCTCTGGCTATGGGGAGGTGCAATGCACAGCCCCGCGGGCAGCGGCGATCGGTCGCACACCGCAGGCGGTCTGCGCACGCAAAAGGACCTCGGCGGCCTTGCGCCGGGCACGTGCCCCGCCATCGCCCAGGATTTCTCGCACCCGATCGGGGTGGGCTTCCAATTCGCGGCGGCGCTGGC
>JBBIQF010000299.1:0-7848 GCA_037442445.1 Planctomycetaceae bacterium | reverse complement strand
TCAAGGTCATCCCCATCGACTACCGCAAGGCCCTGGAGCGGCTGCGGGAACGCGAGGCGGTTACCGGCGAGCAGACCGTGGCCACGGAAGAGGTGTTCGCCAATGGCAGTGCGGCGGCAGCGGTGCGGCCGGTGGCCGTCCCGGTGCCCGGCTGAGCACGGGCGGGGCATTGCCCACAGGTTGAGAGTGCGGCGGCTTGCCGCCGCGTGTGGTTTGCCATCGATGTGCGGGGTTATCGCCCGCCGCCGATGGGCTGCCGGCCCGCAGCCGGCAAAGTGGACGAGGTCAGACGTGGCACATCCGACGGGTTTCATCGAGTATCCGCGAGTGGACGCCGGCCACCGGCCGGTCGAAGAGCGCATCCGCGACTGGCGGGAGATCGACCTGCCCTTGGCTCCGGGGGTGCTGCACCAGCAGGCGGCGCGGTGCATGGACTGCGGCATCCCGTTTTGCCATGCCTCGGGCTGCCCGGTGAAGAACCGCATTCCCGAGTTCAACGATCTGGTGTACCGGGGCCGGTGGCGCGAGGCGGCGGACAACCTCCATTCGACCAACAATTTTCCGGAGATCACCGGCCGGGTGTGCCCTGCCCCCTGCGAGGCCGCGTGCACGTTGTCGATCAACAGCCAGCCGGTCACCATCAAGCACATCGAGTACCAGATTGCCGAGCGGGCGTTTCGGGAGGGATGGGTTTGTCCGTTGCGGCCGGCCTACCGCACGGGCAAGAAGGTGGCGGTCATCGGCTCGGGGCCCGCGGGGCTGGCCGCCGCCCAGCAGCTCACCCGCGCCGGGCATGAGGTCGTGGTTTTCGAGAAAGACGACCGGCTGGGCGGCCTGTTGCGCTACGGCATTCCCGATTTCAAGCTGGAAAAACACATCCTCGACCGCCGCCTGGAGCAGATGGTGGCCGAGGGCACCAAGTTCGAGCCGGGCGTGGCGGTGGGCCAGGACATCTCCGGCCGCTACTTGCGCCGCATGTTCGACGCCATCTGCCTGTGCCTGGGGGCCGGGCAGCCGCGGCCTTTGGAGGTGCCCGGCCGAGAGTTGGCTGGCATCCATTACGCCATGGACTATTTGACCCAGCAGAACCGCCGCGTGGCCGGCGACCCCGAGCCCCCCGCCAGCCGGGCCATCCATGCCCGCGACAAACACGTGGTGGTCATCGGCGGGGGCGACACCGGCAGCGACTGCGTGGGCACGGCCATCCGCCAAGGGGCACTGTCGGTCACCCAACTGGAAATCCTCCCCCGGCCGCCCGAAGGCCACAACCCCGAAACCCCCTGGCCCCTGTGGCCCCGCATCCTCCGCACCTCTACCTCGCACGAAGAAGGCTGCACCCGGCGCTGGAGCGTGCTGACCAAGGCCCTGTCGGGCCAGCACGGCCGGGTAACCCATCTGCACGGCTGCGAAGTGGACTGGATTCCCGGTTCCCGAGGATGGGAGATGAAAGAACGCCCGGGCACCGAGTTCACCCTGCCGGCCGACCTGGTCCTGCTGGCGATGGGTTTCCTGCATGTGGTACACGACGGATTGATCGAGCAATTGGAAGTCCAATGCGACCGGCGAGGCAACGTCATTACCCGCGACGGCATGACCACCCAAGAGGGGGTGTTCGCCGCCGGCGATACCGTCCGGGGGGCGTCGCTGGTCGTCCACGCCATCAATGACGGGCGCATGGTGGCCGCCGCCATCGACCGCTGGCTCCGCACCCGAGCCACGCGCTGAGTCGGCCAGCGAACCTTTCCCGCCAGCTTTGCGTATAAGGGCTTGCGAGACGGCGGCTTGGCGTGCGCGCTAGGTGTGGTTTGCGGCGAACTTCCGCGGGACATTTGCGGTTCGCCGCCCAAGTTTCGAGCCGCAGCCGGCGGGTTTGGCGTTGAGGCCCGGGCGACCGCGCGCGATACCCCGATCCCCCGTCCCCCACCCGCTTGGGCGATGGTCCCGAGGGGAGTAGACTACAGGTTTGCCGATTCGCGGCCGGGATATACGGGATATACCGGAAGGGCCCAGATCGAGTGGTTCAGGCCGCCGCCTTGCGCCCCCCTGCCGTGCAGTGGAGATCTTTGCCGGCGCATACCGCCTTGAATGAGTTTGTTGCTGTGACCGACCAGCTTTCCAATCGCCCTGGGACTTCCATCGGATGCGGCCCTTCGCCCCGCGGGCCGTCGATGACCTTCTCGGAGTTCCAGCAGTTGATCCGCGACATGTACCTGCGCAAGGACGTGGCCCGCGGCATCGAGGGGACGTTCATGTGGCTGATGGAGGAGGTGGGCGAGTTGGCCGCAGCGCTGCGCCATGGTACGCCGGACGAACAGGCGGCCGAGTTTGCCGACGTGCTGGCCTGGCTGACCACTATCGCCAACGTGGCCGGCGTGGACCTGGGCCAGGCCGTGGCCCAGAAATACGGCAAGGGTTGCCCGGGCTGCGGACAGTTCGTATGCACTTGCCCGGATGCCGGAAAGCCATGACCCCACCGCCTTCGACGCAGCTCGATGGGAACAAGCGGGCGGCGGCACCCTGGCAGGGGGCGCGTTCCGGGGGGCCGGCTCGCATGGGCCGGCTGTGTGCCGCTTTGCTTCTGGCCGCTATGGGCATTTTTGCACTGGCTGCGGCGCCGGGGGCGGCCGGCGGGGCGGTGATACAGCCCGCCGGCATCGAGGTGGGCATCGCCGGGGCCTACAAGCCGGGACTGTGGACCCCGGTACGCATCCGCCTGCACGCCGACCAGACCGTACAGGGACAGGTGGCCTTGGTCGTCCCCGATAGCGAAGGTATTGCCACACGCGTGGCCACGCCGCCGGACCAGCCGGTCCAACTGACCGCCGGGCAGCAGGCCGAAGTCACGCTCTACACCCGGTTTGGCCGGGTCAAAAGCGAGCTGGCCATCGAGTTCACGTCTCCCGAGGGGGCCTGGCAGTGGACCTACGCGGCCGGCAGCGTGCCGGGGTTTCCGCCCGCGGTGGCCTCGCACCGCGAATTGATCGTGGCGGTAGGCGCCGATGCGGCGCCGCTGCAAGATGCCGCCGAGCTGCTCGAGCGCTCGGCAGACCGGTTCGTGGTGGTGGTCGTGCCGCAAGCGAAGCAACTGCCCGAGCGATGGTACGGCTACGAGGCCGTCGAGAGCGTGGTGCTGAACCTCAGCCGGCCGGAGGCGATGGCCGGCCTCGATGCCCAAAGCCCCCAGGTGGCGGCGCTGCGACAGTGGGTGCGGCTGGGGGGGCGGGTCCTCTTGGCCGCCGGCCGGCACACCGAGGCCTCGCTTGCCCAAGCGCCCTGGCTGGCCGAGTTCTTCCCTGGCCGGCTCCAACGCATGATCTCGCTGCGCCAAGCATCGGCCCTGGAGAATTACGTGGGGGGTGGGGCCGCCATGCCCCGGCTGGCCCCCGGCGACCGCCTGGACCTCCGGGTCCCCTACCTCGAGGATGTGGCCGGCCAGGTCGAAGCCCACGAGGCCAACCTTCCCCTGGTGGTTCGGCGAAGCCGGGGGTTTGGCCAGATCGTCTTCGCGGCGGTAGAACTCGACGACCCCACCCTGCGGGCGTGGCGCGATCGGGGGCTTTTCGTCCGCCGCCTGTTGGCCATGGACGAAGCCCGCACCTCGCTGGCCGCCGAGACGACCGCCGTGCTGCACTATGGCTTCGACGACTTGGCCGGCCAGCTCCGCAGCGCCCTGGACCAGTTTCCCGAAGTGCCGCTGGTTTCGTTCTCGCTCGTGATGGGGCTATTGGTGGTTTATTTGGTGCTGGTCGGGCCGGCCGACTATTTCTTCCTCCGAAAAGTCGTAAAGCGCATGGGCCTGACGTGGGTGACTTTTCCGCTTGTGGTGGCCGCGTTCTGTGCGGGGACTTTCGTGCTGGTCCACCGCCTCAAAGGGCACCAGGTGCGGGTCAACCAGGTGGATTTGATCGATATGGAGGCCGAAAGCGGCCTGGTGCGGGGGACCACCTGGGCCACGGTCTTCAGCCCCACTTCAAAGCGCTATCGGCTGGCGTTTGCGGTGCCAGCGATCGAGGGGGCGCCGGCCACCCCCTTGGCCTCGTGGTTCGGCCTGCCCGGCGGTGGGCTGGGAGGCATGGACCCCAAGACCTCGCCGCCCGCGGCCTGGAAGCAAGGCTACGAGTTCTCGGAAAACCTGGACGAACTGCGGGGCTTGCCCATCGCCCCGTGGAGTACCCGATCGCTGACGGCCCGCTGGACCGCCCAGGCCCAACCGCCCTTGGAAACCCAGTTACGCGAGGAAGAGCAGGTCCTGCTGGGGACGGTGGTGAACCGTTCGGCCGGGACGCTGGAGAACGTCCTCGTGTGCCACCGCGGTTGGGTCTATGAGTTGGGCCGGCTGGAAAACGGCCAGCAGGCCCAGTTGGACCGCACCAGCCCGCGGCGCGAGCTGCGGACCTTCCTCACCGGGCAGCGTTATGTGATCAAAGAAGGGCGGTATCTGCCCACGCCCTACGATCGAGCCACAAGCGACCTGGCGTACATCCTGCGGGCGATGATGTTCCACCGGGCTGCGGGTGGGCGCCAATACACCGGGCTGCACCATCGCTATCAGGGCTTCGTGGATGTCAGCGATCTGCTCCAGGCGGGGCGGGCCGTGCTGGTGGCCCAGGCCGCCCCCGCGGTGCCGGCCGGCCCCCAGGTTCCCCGCCTGCTCGACACCGGCCAGCTGCTTGCGGCCGCCGAGCGCCGGCTGACCCTTTATCGCTTCGTCTTCCCGGTCTCCCAGGCGAATCCATCACCGTGATCAAGACGCAGGACCTCACGAAAATCTACGGCCATGTGCGGGCCATCGACCACCTGACGCTCGAACTGAGCGAAGGCGACCTGTACGGCTTTATCGGCCCCAACGGGTCGGGCAAGACCACCACCATGCGCATCCTGGCCACGCTGTTGCAGCCCACCTGGGGCGAGGCCTACGTGTGCGGCTATTCCATCTACACGCATCCCAGGGAAATCCGGCGCCTGATCGGGTACATGCCCGATTTCTTCGGCGTGTACGACGACATGAAGGTGATCGAGTACCTGGAGTTCTTTGCCGCCGCCTACCGCATCAAAGGCCTCCTGCGCCGCAAGAAGTGCGACGAGATGCTGGCCCTGGTGGGCCTGGATTACAAGCGCGACGCTTTGGTGACCAGCCTGTCGCGGGGCATGACCCAGCGCCTGGGGCTGGCCCGAGTCCTGTTGCACGACCCCCAGGTCTTGCTCTTGGACGAGCCGGCCAGCGGCCTGGACCCCCGCGCCCGCATCGAAATCCGCACCCTGCTCAAGGAACTGCGGGCGATGGGCAAGACCATCATGGTCTCGAGCCACATCCTCCCCGAACTGGCCGATATCTGCAACAAAGTGGGGATCATCGAACGCGGCAAGCTGTTGGTCTCGACCGAAGTGACCGAGGTCATGCGCCGCGTGCGGCGCCAGCCGTTGCTGGAGATCGGATTGGCCGGCGACCTCGACCGCGCCGCCAAGCTTCTCCAGCAGCACGAACTGGTCCACCAGGTCGATGCCCGCAATGGCTTGCTGCGCGTCACACTGCGCGAGGGCGTGGAAGACTACAGCGAGCTGCCCACTTTCTTGGTCCAGAACGGCTGCCGGCTGACCCTGTTCCGGGAAGAGGAGATCAACCTGGAGACGGCCTTCATGGCCCTGACCAAAGGCATGACCGCCTAGCCGCCGGCCGAGCCGCGACCGCCAGGGAGCGTCCTCCCCTCACGACAATCCCCACCGAAACCCGAGCCACGACCGCAACCCAGCGGCCTTTCCCCGCACGGCGCTGCGCTGGCTGGCAGCGCCCTCGCCAATAGAGCCACGGAGAGCCCCCGACTTTCGTTCACGCCGGTACGGCCTTTTGCCGCAATCGGCGCACCAGGCGGGCCGCCTCGCCCACCCACAGCACCACGGAGGTGCCGCCCGCGATCACCAGCCATTGGACCACGCCCAGCGGCGTCGTGCGGAAGACCTCGCCGCCGAACTGCACCAGCACCACCTGCCCGACGAGGATGATGGCGGCGATCCCCAGAAAGGCCTTGTTCTTGGTGAGGCCGTGGAAGGCCGAGCGGTTCTGGCCCAGCGCGCGGGCGTTGAACAGGTTCCAGAACTGGAGCATCACGAAGGTGGTGAAGAACACGGTCAGCTCCCAGCGGGTGACGGCTTGGGGCGGCGCGCCATGCCCCACCGCCTCCCCGGCCTGCGCCAAGGTGTGGTCCGGCCCGGCCGGCAGCGGCTCGTGCAGGGCATTCCCCTGAATCCACAGCAAAAAGCCGACCAACAGCACAATGAACGCCGCGGCCGTGCCGAAGATGGTGCGGGCCATCTGCGGGGTTGCGATGAAGTCGCTCGCCCGGCGCGGGGGCCGGTCCATCACGTCGGGCCGGGGCGGTTCCGAGGCCAGCGCCAGCGCCGCAAACGTGTCCATGATCAGGTTGACCCACAGCATCTGGATCACCGTAAAGGGCAAGTCCACGCCCAAGAACGGCCCCAAAAGGGCAATGCCCAGCGCCGCCACGTTGATCGTAAGCTGGAAAAGGATAAACCGCTGGATGTTCTCGTACAGCGACCGGCCCCACATCACCGCGTTGACGATGCTCCGGAACGAGTCGTCCAGCAGGATCACATCGCTGGCCTCTTTGGCCACCGAGGTTCCGGTCATGCCCATGGCCACGCCGACGTCGGCGTGGTTCAAGGCCGGCGCATCGTTGATACCATCCCCGGTAACGGCGACCACGTGCCCCTGGGCCTGGAGCAGCCGCACCAGGCGGAGTTTGTCCATGGGCTTGGCCCGAGAGAGAATGGTCAAGGTGTCGAGCGACTGGCGAGCTTCGGCATCGCTCCATTGGCGGAAGGTGGCGGCGCTGACATGCAGCCCTTGGGCACCGCCATCGGCCAACCCGATCTGCCGAGCGATCTCCTGTGCCGTCTCGGCATTGTCGCCGGTAACGATCTTCACCTGGATGCCGGCGCGGCGGCACAGCGCGACGGCCTGGGCGGCATCGGGGCGGACCGGGTCGGCGATGGCGGCGAATCCCAGCCAGGTCATCCCGGCGGCAGCTTCTTCCAGCTCGGCCGGCCCGCCCGGCTGCCCGATCGTGCGATACGCAAACCCCAGCGTGCGCATGCCCCGCTTTTGGTAAACGCTCAACTGCTGTTGGATGTGTTCCCGGTAAGGCGCGATGGGTTGCGGCCCGGCGGGTGTGAGCACCTGCGAGCAGAGGCCCAAAACCACCTCGGGCGCCCCTTTGGCGTGCAGCACCGGCCCATCGAGCACCGCCGAGCGGCCCAGCGTCGCCATGTACTTCCGCTCCGTGGAAAACGTCCATTGGCGTGCCACCTGGAAGGCGGCGCGGCAGGCCAGGTAATCCAGGTTCTGCTCCTCCAGCCAAAACAATAGCGCGCATTCGGTAGGATTGCCCAAGGCAGTGGCCGGCTGGCCCGGCTGCCGGCTCAAATTGGCGGTGCTGTTGGCCGCGATGGCTTCGGCCAGGAGGTTTTGGCCCAGGGCGGCCCAAGGCCGATGCACCACCCCTCCGCCATCGCCGCCTGCTGCGGCCTCGGGCAGAGCCGCACTGCCGCCTTCCGGTGCCGGCTCGGCAAACGGCAACTCCCAGGCATACACGCGCATCTCGTTCTTGGTCAGCGTGCCTGTCTTGTCCGAACAGATCACCGTGGCTGCCCCCATCGTCTCGCAAGCGTGCATCTTGCGCACCAGATTGTTCGTGGCCGCCATCCGCTTCATGCTGTAGGCCAGGCTGAGGGTGACGCTCATGGCTAGCCCTTCCGGTACGGCCACGACGATGATGGTCACGGCGATCATGAAATAGGTCAGCAGCCGGCGGGCAACATCGGCAGAAAGCC
>JBBIQF010000298.1:0-7865 GCA_037442445.1 Planctomycetaceae bacterium | reverse complement strand
ACCCTTTTTGCCTAAGGGGTTTTCGAATGCCAGGCCGTGCGGGTCTGACACGGCGCCGGGTGCTGGGCGCGGCGGGCGCCGCGGCGGTTGCCGCGGCCTGTCGGCCGGACCGCGGCTGCCCGTCGCCGGCGTTGGGGCAAGTCATGGCTGGGTTTCGGCCGCGGGTCATCAGCGAGGCCGCGGCCCGATCCGCAGGCATCCGAAAACTCGCCGGTAAACACCTCACCCTGTTTACGGACCGCGAACCTGCCGGCCCCATCGACGAACTGCCCGAGGTATTCGACCAGGCAGTGCCCCAATGGTGCGACTATTTCGGCCGGAACCCCGCCCACTTGGGGTTCTGGCAGGTGCGGGGTTTTCTGATGCGCCAGCGGGAGCCGTTCGTGCGCACCGGGCTACTGCCGCTCGATTTGCCGCCGTTTCCGCACGGCTACAGCCGGGGTAGCGAGCTCTGGTTGTACGAGCAGCCCTCCGACTACTACCGCCGGCATCTGCTGCTGCACGAGGGGACGCACGTGTTCAGCTACACCGTGCTCCAGGGAAGCGGCCCGCCGTGGTACATGGAAGGCATCGCCGAACTCCTCGCGACCCACCGCTGGAAAGAGGGCAAGCTGGCGCTGAATTGCTTTCCGGCAAGCCGGATGGAAGTGCCCATGTGGGGCCGCATCAAAATCGTCCAGGATGCGGTGGCCCGCGGCGAACTGAAGACGGTGGAGGACATCCTGGCCTACGACGAGCGGGCCCATCGCCGGGTGGAGCCGTACGGATGGTGCTGGGCCCTGGCGGCTTTTCTGGATGGCCATCCGCGCTACCAGGGGCGTTTTCGGCAGATGGTGCGCCATGTTGGCCGGCCCGACTTCACCGAGCAGTTCCGGCGCCTGTTTCGCGACGACTGGAACTGGCTGGCCGAGGAATGGCAGGTTTTCGCGGCCGAGCTGGACTACGGGACCGACGTGGCGGGTGTGGCGGTGGACTTCACGGCCGGCCGGCCTCTGCCCGAGGGAGGCACCACCGTCACCGTGGCCGCGGACCGGGCGTGGCAGAACAGCGGAATCCGGCTGGAGGGGGGCCGGCAGTATCGGCTTAGTGCCTCGGGCCGGTACCAGGTGGCCGCCTGGCCTCGCCCCTGGCCTTGCGAACCGGGCGGGGTCTCGATCCGCTATCACCGGGGCCGGCCGCTGGGCATGCTATTGGCCGCCCTTCGCCCGCTGCGTTCGACCGGCCGATGTGCCTTCTTGGACCCCATTGCGGTGGGATTGGGGACGACCCTTGCGCCGGCAAGTGCCGGCACCCTGTTCTTTCGGATCAACGATTCCAACGGGAGCCTGCGCGACAACGCAGGCACTCTGGAAGTACACGTACAATTGGCCGAATGAGACGATCACCGGAACCCGTTTCATTGGGATTGCATACAGCCAAATCGCGGCATTGTGGTGCGGCCGTCTCGGGTCCATTGTGGTGCAGCCCTCCGGGCTGCATTGTGGTGCTGCCGTCCCCGCTCGATTGTGGTGTGGCCGTCCCGGCCGCAAGGAATATGGCCAGGATGCCCGCGCTCGGCTATGCCGCAAGAGCCGGTGGCGGCGGCGATCCCTTTCGGCAGGCAATCGGCAGGCAAGTGGTGAAGCGAGGGGCTTATGAGTAGCGAAGCCGACGAGACCAATCCCTCTCGGCCGGCAGGACCGGCGTCCCCCAGTGACCATACCGCCTCGCCGGCCGCAGCCTCCCCCCAAGCCGCTGAGCTGGCCAGCACGGCTTTCAACCCCCTGACCGGCGATGCGATCCCCTTGGGGAAAGCGGAAGGCCTGTCGCAGCCCGAAAGGCGCGGGGAAGCCCTCCAGCCGGCCGGCCGCCTGGACCGTTGGGCCGAGTGGCTGGGCGACCGGCTCAACCCGCTGTTGGTCAAAGAGGTTCGGCAGGCGCTGAAGAGCCGCCAATTCGCCACCATGTTCGGGCTGCTTTTGTGCTTCGCCTGGGTCGCATCGGCGATCGGTCTGGCCACCATGGGTCCCGATGTGGCCTGGGAAGCCCGCGGCCCCAGCATGTTCTACGTGTACTACCTGGCCTTGGCATTCGCCCTTTTGGTGGTGGTGCCGTATAGCGCCTTTCGCAGCTTGGCGGTCGAGCAAGAGGAGCACACCTACGAGCTATTGGCCATCACCGCCCTGGGGCCGCGGCAGATCGTGGCGGGCAAATTGGCCAGCGCCGTCATGCAAATGCTGATCTATCTATCGGTCCTGATGCCCTGTTTGGCGTTTACCTATCTGCTGCGGGGGATCGACCTGCCGACGATCGTGATCGTGGTGATTTGGACGGTGGGGGGCTCGCTGGTCCTTTCGGCTGCCGGATTGCTTTTTGGGAGCCTTTCGCTCCAACGGGTGACACAAGCGGGCGCTTCGGTCGGGACGGTGGGGGGGCTGTTCGTGGTCTTCGCGTATGCCAGCGCGCTGGTGGGGACAATGGTGGTGGGTGGACTGTGGGAGATAACCGGCCCGGAGTTCTGGACCTTCAATATCGCGGCGGCCACGATCGCCGCGTCGTACTTCGCCCTGTTCTTTCTGGCGGCTGCCGCCCAGGTGTCGTTCGCCAGCGACAACCGCTCGACCCCGCTGCGGGTGGCGGTTTTCGTTCAGTTCCTGCTATGGACCGGCTGGTTCGCCTGGGGGTGGATGAGCCAGCGCCAAGCGGGCGAGGTGCTGTTTGGCTACGCCGCTGTGGCCGGGGCGCACTGGTATGTCATGGGGATTTTCTTCACCGCCGAATCGCCCCGATTGTCGCTCCGCGTCCGCCGCCGCCTGCCGCAGAGTTTTCTGGGAAGGGTGCTCTTCACGTGGTTCAATCCCGGGCCGGGCACGGGGCTCATGTTCAGCCTGGGCGGGGCCTTGACCGTGTGGCTGTTGGCGGAGGTGGCCGCCGAGCGGGCGTCGTGGCCTATGGGATGGGCGGGCCGCCAGAGCCTGACTCTGTTTTGTGCGGCCGGTGTGGCCTACCTGGCCATCTACCTGGGTGCCGAGGTGTTGATCCTCCGGCTGCTGCGGCGTTTTGTGGCGGTGCGGGTAAGCACCGGGGTGGTGGTGCATCTGATGCTGGTGTTTTTCGGGGCAGCGCTGCCCTCGATCCTCTCGCTCTTGCTTGATCCGGCGACCAGCTACGGACCGCGTGATTTCCTCAATTACTTTTACACCCTGTTCGAGATCGCCAACGGTACTCTTGGGCCCCTGGCCACGCCCTTGACGACGTTCCTTGCGGCGGTAGCGGCCGTGATGCTCGGCCTGAATCTGCCCGGCGTGATCCGAGAAGTGGGCCAGGTGCGGATCGCCCTGCCGGCCCGGGTGGCCGAGGAAGAGCAAGCCGGCCGGCCTGCCCCGGCACCGCTTCCGGCCCGGGAAAGCCCGTGGGACTGAGGCTGCCCCATTGAAAGCGTGCTTGTGGTCCGGCATTGTGATGTTGCCTTGTGGTGCAGCCTTGTGGTGCAGCCGTCCCGGCTGCAAAAGATGTGGGCCGGATGCCCGCGCTCCGCACGGTCGCCTTGCCCGCAAGGGCCGCCGAACGGGCCTCACGCGCCGCCAGCCGGGGACTCTGGCTTGCGGCAGACGGCGATCCATCCATTGGCCCGGATCGCACCGAAGAACCATCCGGCCCGCAACGGCCGCTGCCGGGTTGCGTGCAGCCGGATCCAATCCTCGATGCGGAAACCGGCCTGTCGAAGGTCCTGCCGCAGTTCCCGCTCGCTGAACGAGTGTACAAACACGTTGGGGATGCCCAGGTACTCGAAGAAGCGGTCGCCCCGCTCCATGTCGCGGCACACCAGCGTGCGCAGCAAATGGGCCGCCAGCCACCGCCGGCCCGCCGCGTACAGCAGGCTGTACCACACATTGTGCACGTGGACCACGAACCACCCCCCCAGTTTCAGCACCCGGCAGATGTGCTTCAAGGCCTGGCGGCGGTTGGCCCGGCCACGGATCATCCCCAAAGTGCTGAAAAGGCAGACGGCGTAGTCGGCCACGGCGTCGGCCAGGCAGCCCAGATCGACCAGATTGGCGCAAAGGCGATGGATGACCAGCCCCTGGCACTGGGCCTTCTCCCCCACCACCCGGAGCATCGGCAACGACAGATCGACCCCCAGGGTGGGGAAGCCTTTGCGGGCAAACGGCACGAGAATCCGGCCGGTGCCGCATCCCAGGTCAATCAGCAGCCCAGGTTGTCGAAAATGCCGAGCCAGTACTTGCTGATCGAACTCGAAGAGCCGGTTGTCGGCAAAATAGGCGTCGTACTGCCGGGCGATATCGTCCTCTTGGGCGTACTGCCAGGTGCCCCGGGGCACGCCGGCCGGAAGCTGCCATTCAGGCGGTACGGGCGTGGGGTCCAAGAGTTCTCCCCGAAAGTGGTTGCGAAAAGCCGCTATACCAGTATAATTTCCGTTTCTATTTCTGCCTGCCCAGTGCCAGAGGTGCCGCGGAGCAGGCGCCGTGTGGCCCCCGGGCGGTGGGGCCAGGTCCCTTGCGAAGGAGAGTTGTCGTGGCGATTCGTATTGGCATCAACGGGTTCGGTCGGATCGGACGCCTGGTGTTCCGTGCGCTGTGCGACCAGGGCCTCTTGGGCAAAGAAATCGACGTGGTCGCGGTCAACGACCTCGTGGCCGCCGACAATCTCGCCTACCTCCTCAAGTACGACTCCACCCAGGGGCGATTCCCCGGCTCGGTCTCCAGCGAAAAATCGCCCGGCGCTGCCGAGGACGATACCCTGGTGGTCAACGGCTACAAGATCAAGTGCCTGGCCATCAAGGAAGGGCCGGCCGCTCTGCCCTGGAAGTCGCTCGGCGTGGATATCGCCGTGGAAGCCACTGGCCTGTTCACCGACGCCACCAAGGCCAAAGGCCATTTGGACGCGGGGGCCAAGAAGGTCATCATCACGGCCCCGGCCAAGAACGAAGACATCACCATCGTCATGGGGGTCAACGACCAGAAGTACAACCCCCGCGAGCACCACATCATCTCCAACGCAAGCTGCACCACGAACTGCCTGGCCCCGGTGGTCCACGTGCTGCTGAAAGAGGGCTTCGGCATCGAAGAGGGCTTGATGACCACCGTGCACAGCTACACCGCCACGCAGAAGACCGTCGATGGCCCCTCCAAGAAAGACTGGAAAGGCGGGCGCAGCGCGGCCATCAACATCATCCCCTCGACCACCGGAGCGGCCAAGGCCGTGGGCCTGGCCATCCCCGAGGTCAAAGGAAAACTGACCGGCATGGCCTTCCGCGTCCCCACGCCCACCGTCAGCGTGGTGGACCTCACCGTGCGCACGGTCAAAGAAACCAGTTACGAGGAGATCTGCGCGGCCATGAAGAAGGCCAGCGAGACCTACCTCAAAGGCATTCTGGCCTACTGCGAGGATGAGGTGGTCTCGAGCGACTTCATCCACGACCCGCACTCCAGCATCTTCGATGCCGGCAGCGGGATCGGCCTGAGCAGCCGCTTCTTCAAGCTCATCGCCTGGTACGACAACGAATGGGGCTATAGCTGCCGCACCGTGGACCTGATCCGGCTGGTGGGCAAGAACATGTAGGCCCGGCGCGCTGCCGAGCCGCGACCGCTACTGAGCCGCGACCGCAAGGGAGCGGCCCACCCAAAGGCACAACGCGCTCAACAGCCCGCCGCCGGGTTCAGCCCGGCGGTGGGTGTTCAAGAACGAGCCGCCGGGGCCATCGCGGCGGCGTCGCGCCCCAGCAGAGGCGGTGCAGGCCGCAAAGCCCTGGCCGCCCTTCCCCCGCGGCCTCGTCATGCCGTGGTCCGCGAGGCATTGCACGTAAGAAAGGCGTCGATGTCGTTGGCCACGATCACCCCGTAATTGACCGCCCCCAACCACCCGGACATGATGATCCCCACGCTCCCCGCGTGATACAGCCCGGCCACTTGCTGGGGCAGGCCCCGGCTGACCGCCAACCCCTCGAACTTCGTGCCGAAGACCGCCCCGCGCCAGTGGCCCGTGTACCGCTCGAACGTCCTGGGCGTCGACGCATCGACCCAGTCCACCTTCTCGCGGATGCCCGGCACGTACTTCGAGACCGCCTGGAGCGTGTCCTCGATAAGCGCCTGCTTGCGGCGGCGGTACTCCTCCTCGGGCAGGTTGGCCCAGTCTTCGTACCGCGCGTTGGTGCTCGAGACGATCAGGTACCGGTCCCGGCCGGGGCGGGTCTTCGGATAGTAGAAGGAGTAGGTGCGGCTGGTGATGTTGGGGCTCAAAAGCATTTCGGCAGAGAATCGCGGGGCGGTGGAGCTGAACAACAGGTCGCCGCAAGTGCTCTCGTCGAATCCCTCGCCGGGGCGCAGGGCGATGTACACCTGGGTGCTGGAGGTGTTCAGCCGTACCGCACGGGCCTGTTCCACGAAGTCGGCGTCGAAGGCCGCCGGCCCCACCAGGCGGAAAATGGTGCCGTGGAGGTTGGCATTGGAGAGGACCGCACGGGCCGCGATGTGCCGCCCCCGCACCGCCACGCCGGTCACCCGCCGGCCCGAAACGTGGATCCGCTCCACCGGGCAGCGGATGCGGATATCGACCCCGCTGCGCCGCAGCTCGCGCTCCATGAGGCCGATCAACCGGTCCGTGCCGCCCTGGAAGGTAAACACCCCTTTGGACATGAAGTTCGAAAACACGATGCCAAAGGTCAAGGCCGGATCTTCCAGGGTCGAACCATTGGCATACGTGATGGGCTCCATCAGCAGGCGGACCACGTCATCCCGGCCAAGGAAAAACCGCTCGAAGAGCTGGCCGGTGGTGAAGTTCTGGTCGTCGTAGAAGTTCATGGCCCGGGCGGTGTCGAAAAATGCCTGCACCGTCGCGGGGGCGATGCCGAAGCGGGTGGTGAGAATGCGGGTGAAGTCCTCGCGATCGAAGGTGGTCGACAGCGAGAACATGGGGTTATCGAACCGGATGTGCTTGAGCTGCACGATGCCGTCGGCGATTTCGGAAGTCCAATACCGGCGGCAGCTCTTGACCATGCCGTAGGGAAAGCCGTGCAGCGAGACGTCGAAGATATGCCCGCCGGGCCTTCGGAACCATGTCGCCAGCCCGCCCAGGCGATAATGCTGTTCCAGGATGAGGACCGAGTGGCCGGCCCGGGCCAAAGTGTTGGCGGCCGTCAAACCCGCCAGTCCTGCGCCCACGACGATCACGTCGTATTGCGGCCGGATACCTTGTAAAAAATCGCGGGGCATGGCAATCCCCTGGGGTGCGGAAGGACGAAACGCGGCTGGGCACGGGGCGCTGCGGCGGCAGAGCCGGGCTGGCCAGGGCCTCCCGATGGCTGCCGCCGTGAACACGGGGCCCCCCTAGCCCGGCTCTTCGATCATTCCCGGCCAAAGCACGTGCCGATTGGCCATGGCGATGCCGCTGGTCAATGCACCCACCACCCCCACCAGTCCCTGATCGGTCCCGCACAGGTACAGGTTCTGGAGCCCGGTCCGCCCGTCGTAACACTTGCGGGGCGAGCCGTAAATCGCCCCCTCTTCGTGGCCGGTGTACCGGTAGATGGTCGCCGGGGTGAACACGTCGGCATCGATCACATGGGGGCGGAAGTCGGGGACGAAGCGGCAAGCCGCGGCCGCCATCGCGGCATACCAGGACTGCTTGGCCCGGCGGTACTCCTCGGGTGGCATCGCGGCCCAGCGGGCGTAATTGGCCAGACAACTCACCCGCACCAGGCACAGATCCGCCGGCTGGGCATAGTCGAAGTTGTCCGGCGCACAGATGACGCCGCTGTGCACATCCACCGGCTCGGCCGGCCGCGCATACCGGAAGCGGTCCTGATCGCAATAGAATAGCGTGCTCAGTTCCAGGTCGAAACCCTCGGGCGGCCGGTCCAGCACCGA
>JBBIQF010000297.1:0-7891 GCA_037442445.1 Planctomycetaceae bacterium | reverse complement strand
TTCGACATTTGTCTTTCGACATTCGTCATTGGCGGCACTGAACCAAGTGTCCACGACGTTTTTCGCAGTTTGCCCCGCTCCGCCAGACCTCAGAGTTTTCGCCTGCGGCACGGCCTGCACGGCAAGTACGCTGGGAAATCCTGGAGCGCTCGGCACGAGTTTTGGCGTTTTTTCGCCTTCCGCGTGCCCGGCAGCCGGCACGTGGTTGACCCGCGGTTTATAATCGCGCCAGTGGGCCAGTGCGGCAGCGTGCTTGCCATTGGCTGCGGCAAGGATAGAAGGCTGAAGGCTATGGCTTCGGTGCTTGATTCGGGTGCCGGCCCGGGACCATGCGGGCCGGAAGACCGTCTGCATGCTGCCCCGTCTGTGGGCTTCTTGCCCCGCTCCGCCGAGATCGCGGGCCGCCAGGCACGGCTCTGCTCGGTGTTCGGCCTGCCTGCCCAGGCCCCGCTGCCGGCGGTCACCGAGGCCTCGCTGGTGCGCTACTACCGGTACCTCGCTGCGCGTCTGGAGATGCCGTTTCTTGCACGCCATGCTCCGGAGGGCGACGCCGATGACCGCACCGTGCGCGTCGTGGCCCTGTTAGACCCGCGCGAATGGGACGGCGGAGAGCACGCCGGCCTGCTGTGCGCCACAGAACCCGCCGACGGTGGGCGCAACCCCCCACAGTCCCCTCGCGAAACACGGATTTCCTTGTTCGAGTTGGAAGTTCCCCACGGGCATCCCAACTACCTTCTCTTGGAAGACTACTGGTTCTGGTTTTGGAACTGGCGCAACGAGGCCCTGGGCCATTGGGCGTAAGCAAAATAGCAGGAAGCAGAAAGGCCGGAGCAGGGAGCACGCAGCGGGGCGCTGGACGCGTGCCGCGATCGCGCAGTGATTTCGGGCAAACGGCCCGTGGAACCGTCAGTAGTTGGGTGTGGGCGGCCGGTAGTGGGCCATGTCGATCGATCGGAACCACTCGATCGTCCGCTGGAGCCCTTCGCGCAGCGGCACTTGCGGTTCCCATCCCAGCCGCGTGCGGGCCAGGGTGATATCGGGCCGGCGCCGCTCCGGGTCGTCCGCGGGCCGCGGAAGGTACACGATCTTCGAGCGGGAACCGGTCAGCTCGATCACCAGCTCGGCCAGCTCTTTGACCGTGAATTCGCCGGGGTTGCCCAGGTTGACCGGGCCGGGGAAGTCATCCGGGGCGGCCATCATGCGGATCATGCCTTCCACCAGATCGTCGCGATAGCAGAACGAGCGGGTCTGCGACCCATCGCCGAAGATGGTCAGGTCCTCGCCCCGCAGGGCCTGCCGGATGAAGTTGGAGATCACCCGGCCGTCGAAGGGGTGCATCCGCGGCCCGTAGGTGTTGAAAATCCGCACGATGCGGATGTTCACCCCGTTCATGCGGTGGTAGTCCATGAACAGGGTTTCGGCAGCACGCTTTCCCTCGTCGTAGCACGCCCGGGGCCCGATCGGGTTGACCGCCCCCCGATAGCTCTCCGGCTGGGGATGGACCTCCGGGTCGCCGTACACCTCGCTGGTCGAGGCCTGAAGCACCTTGGCCCGGCAGCGCTTGGCCATGCCCAGCACGTGGATCGCCCCAAGCACCGAGGTCTTCATGGTCTTGATGGGGTTGTACTGGTAGTGCCCCGGGGCGGCCGGGCAGGCCAGGTTGTAGATTTCGTCCACCTCCAGAAAGATCGGCTGGGTGATGTCGTGGCGGATCAGCTCGAAGTTGGGCCGGTCCAAAAGGTGGGCGACGTTCGATTTCTGGCTGGTGAAGAAGTTATCCAGGCAGATCACGTCGTGCCCCATCTCCACCAGACGTTCGCACAGGTGCGACCCCAAAAAGCCGGCGCCGCCGGTGACCAGGATTCGCTTCTACGCCGTGCTCATGGCCTCGCTGGGCCTCCGAATGCAGATGGACCCCGGAAGCATACACCCAAAGGATGCCAGGGCCGCGCGACCGCCTGTGGCTGGTTGGCGCTGGCGGTGCCGATGGCGGCCAACACCAAGGCCATCCGGGTGCGCGCGCCGGACGATGAGCTATAATGCGAAGGCGGCCCACGGGCCAGCGTTGTGCGCCGGCTGCCCGGCCCGGCGTGCTCGGGCACGCTGGCCGCAAATGGAGGGCCACGCTCCGTCCTGGCCGCTTGGACGCGACGGCGCGCGTCCCTCCAGGGCCGACCGCCGGGCCGGCGCACTCGCGATGCGGAGGTCCGCCAGCGGCCTGGCGCTTTCAGATACCGGGGTGAGCGCTATCCGCTACGGCGAGGACTTCGCAGCACAGATCGCACCCGACCCCGCAGTCTTCGGCTAATCCCACCACCACTGGCCCTTGGCCAGTTTGACGCGGGTCTGGCTCCGCAGGGCCGCGACCTGCCCCTTCTCGTCGGGCAGGAGGTTCTCGTCCGAAAGGGCCATGCCCGGCTCGATGTGCACGCCGCCCCCGATGGGCGTCATCAGCCGGTTCCCTTTCCAGATGGCGGCCACTGCCGAGCCCACCATCTTGGGCGCGTGGTAGGTTTCGACCGGGAAATCCTTCTCGCTGCCAAAGAACTCCATCTTCCAGTTGGCCTTGGCGTAGTAGTCGGCCTTTTGGAGGAAGGCGGCCGCCACGGCCAGGTCGATGAGGTTGCGGAGTTCGGCGAAGACGGGCGAACGTTCGGCCAGTTCCGGATAGCGCTTGGTGAAGCTGATGACGAAGGCCTGGCTGGCGGGGTTCGAGCGGGCGGCGCCTTGGCGCTGGCCGCCGGCGCTGACCAACTCGTCCTCGCCCACCAGTTTGACGCCGTCGCCGACCAGTTCCATGGCCAGCTTGTCTTCGCTGACCCGCACGCACTGGTAATCCGGGATGAAGTACCAGCGGAACAGGGCATTGCGCGCGACCTGGCCGGGATTCACCCGATCGACAAAGCTGACCAGCTTGACCGGCGGCCGCTCCAGCCCGATGCCAATGAGCTTCATGCGGTAGTCGGCTTCGACCATGACTTGGGCGAAGTGGGTCCGTGGGGGCACGCCGCTGAGAGTGACGGCCTGGTAGCCCAGGCTGGTCCGCAGCCCATCGACGATGAACTGCGTCTGGGCCGGGGTGGCGTGCGTGCCGATGCTCTGGAGGAACCGCTGCATGGCGGCCAGGCCCTCGGGGGTGGGGTCGATCGAGCAGCTTATCAGCTCGGTCCCCTTCTTGCCCGGCGGGAACAGCCGCAGCGCCACGACCAGGTCTTGCAACTGCACGACGGGCCGGCCGGTGGTCAAGCCTACGACACGGCCGGCGGGGGTGGTGACCCAGCCTTCGGCCGGGCCGGCCAGCATGATGTCGCCGCTTTCGGGGTAGAGGAAGACGTAGCGCACGCGGAGCAGGCCGGCCAGGTAGCGCATCTCGTCGGTGACCACGCCGTTTTTGTCGATGATGGCCTTTTCCAGGCGGGTAAGCGAGACTTTGCGGAGCCGGCTGAAGCTGGCCACCTCGCGGGACAAGGACTGGCGGGCGGCCTGGATTTGCTGGCGCATCAACTGCCCGGTGGGGTCGGCAACGATGCGGGTCTCGACCACGCCCCGCGCATCGACCGCGATGCCGGCCACGCCGCTGAGGTTGTTCTGCTGTTGTTGCTGCTGTTGTTGTTGCTGGCCGACCACGGACCCCAGCGGCAACGCCCACACCACCACGGCAGCCACCGCAATCACCTTGAGCAAGCGAAAGGTTTGCCAGCGCATCTCGAACGTCTCCGATTCCGGGCAAGAATCCGCACGCTCCCACCGGGCCACACACAGGCCAGCCGGTGGGAGCGCATGATTGGCACGGCCAGTACCTTTCGATCTTAATTCCGAAATTGCCCAAACACAAGGAAACGCCCTCCGATTTTCTCCAGTCTGCCAGCTTTACGGCCCGTCCGGCACGGAGTAGCCTAGAATATTGCCCCCCCTGTACCTGGAACCGAGCTTTCCCCCTTCGGAAGAGGGTACGGCTATGCCCCGCCTTTACGACAGCTTTTCCCGCCGAAGCAGCGTGATCCTCGTGGTAGCCGGTTTGCTTGCGCTGGTCGCAGGTGCTGGCCGGTGGGCGGTCGCTTTCGGTGCCGAGTCAGCGGGCGCCCCCCCAAGCGCCCCCGCCGAGAAACCTGCCGAGGCCAAGCCGGCCGAAGCCAAGCCCGTGGAAAAACCGTCGCCACCCCCGCCGACCGAAGCCAAACCGGCCGAGAAACCCGCCGAAAAGCCCGCGGACGGCAAACCGGCAGAAGGCAAGCCACCCGAGAAGCCCGCGGAAAAACCCGCGGAGGCCAAACCCGCTGAACCAAAGCCAGCCGAGGGCAAACCCGCCGAGGCCGAGGCTTCGGAAAAACCCCCGGAGGGTAAGGCCCCGGAAGCGAAACCCGCCGAAAAGCCGGCCGAGGCCAAACCTTCGGAAAAGCCCGCCGAGTCCGCCAAACCGGCCGAAAAACCCCCTGAAAAACCCACCCAGGAACCGGCTCCGGCGGGGCGCATTCCCCGTGCGGCCGGGGCCGGTCGAGTGGCCAGCTACACGCTGTTGGCCCGCCCTGCCTATGCCGAGCGGATCAAACTGACCGACGCCCAGAAGGCCCAGGTGGCGGCCATATTGGCCGAGCGGGCCGAACTGCTCGCCAAAACCCCGGAGGCCCAGCGCGCGGCCGTGGTGGCTCAGATCGAGCAGAAGCTGGCCGGGGTATTGACCGACCAGCAGCGGGCCGAGTGGCTCCAGGTGCCTCCCGAACCCCTGTTGCGGTTCAATTTCCGCTATCAGAAATGGATCGACGTGTTGGAGTGGCTGGCCAGGCAGGCCGAGCTTTCGCTGGTGCTCGATCACCCGCCGGAGGGGACCTTCAACTACGTCGATACCCGCGAGTTCACGCCCAGCGAGGCCATCGATCTGCTCAACAGCGTGCTATTGGCCAAGGGGTATGCGTTGGTGCGGCGCGAGCGGATGCTGATTGTGGTGGACCTTTCGGAGGGGGTGCCGGAGAACCTGGTGCCGCGGGTAACACTGGAAGAGGCGGACACGCGGGGGCGTTTCGAGCTGGTCACAGTGGCCTTTCCGCTGGCGGGCCGGCCGTTGCAAGCCGTCGAGGCCGAGATCAAGCCCCTGCTGGGGCCGCATCACAAGCTGGCTTCTTCCGGAGGGCAGCTCTTGGTGACGGACATCGCTGGCGTGATGCGCGACGTGCACAAGGCCATCCAGAATGTGCCGGTGCCGGTCAGCAAACCCACGCCCCCTCCGCCCACTCCGGAGAACCCGGTGGCGGCGGCATACCCGCTGAAGGATGCCGATGCCGACACCGCCCTGAAGGTCCTCGAGGCCATGCTTCCCAAGGCCAAGGTGGTGGCCGATGCCAAAACCGGCCAGATACACGTGTACGCCACGCCCTCGCAACAGGCGCTGGCCAAGTCGATCCTGGAGCAGATGCAGGCCGGGCTGCCGGCCGAGAAAAAGCGTCGGCTGGAACTCTATCCGCTGGACGAGGCGCTGGCCAAGCAGGTGCTGACCAGCCTGGAGGCCATCGTCCCGCAGGCCAAACTCTCGTACGACGAGGTGCAGGGCCGGCTGGTGGCCTGGGCCATGGCGCCGGAGCAGGAAACCATCAAGGCCACGCTCGAAAAGCTCGCGCCGGCCCCTTCGGTGGAAACCACGCGGCAGTTCGAGGTGTACCGGCTGACCAAGGTCGACCCGCAGGCGATCCTGCCGCTGTTGGAAAAGCTGTTGCCGCGGGCCAAGCTGGCGGTCGATCCTGCCAACCGCACGCTGGTGGCCATCGCGACGCCCGCCGACCAGAAGGCGATCAAGAACCTGCTTGCGCAATTGCAGCCCGACAAGCCCCTGCCCGACTCGCCCGAACTGCGCTTCTACCCGGTCAAAACCACCTCGATCGACAACCTGGTGAAGGTCATCGAGCGGATCGTGGTCAAGGCGCAGGTGACGCCCGATCCGGCGGGCAAGCGGCTGATGGTCGTGGCCTCGCCGGCCGACCACGAAATCATCAAGGGCATGGTCGAGAAATACGAGAAGGAGACGCCGGAGCCGCAGAAGCACAAGCTGGTGGTGTACTCGGTGAGCACGGCCCAGCGCAAGCGGTTCGAGGCGGTGTTGAAGACCGTCATGGCCGAACTGCCCGGCTTGCAGGTCCTGGCCGAGACCGACCCCTCGGAGCTGGCCGTTTGGGCCCGGCCCGACCAGCACAAGGTCGTGGCCGAACTGCTCGAGCAGCTCAAGACCGAAGTGCCCGCCGGCGAGAAGTATGTGCTGGTGGCCTATCCGGTGAAGGCCTCGCAGGCGGCCACCGTGCAAACCATGCTCAAGACCCTGCACCCCCATGTGCAGACAGTGCTGGACGAGAAAGGCCATCGGCTGCTCGTCTGGGCCCACCCGGACGACCAGGCCGCCATCAAAGCCTCGCTCGAACAAATCCAAGCCCCCCCTCCTCCGGAAAAGCAGCAGCAGATCGAGACCTATTCGCTCTACGGCATGGACTTGGCCGGGCTGACGGCGCAGTTGGAAAAGCTGGTGCCCGAGGCTACCCTCATGGTCGACTCGAAAGCCCACCGGCTGATCGTCTGGGCCACCCCAGAGGATCAACAGATCGTGCGCAAGGCCCTGGAAAAACTGGGCCGGGGCAGCGGCGTGGAGAACAGCCCGCAGGTGGAGACCTATCTGCTAACCAAGGCCGATCCCTCGACCGTCCAGGCCTTGCTGCAAGGACTGGTCCCTGATGCCAAACTCTCGGTCGATCCGCAGACCAAGCGCCTGGTGGCCGTGGCGGTGCCCGCCGATCAAAAGGCCATCAAGGCCCTGTTGGACCAGCTTCAGGCCGAGGCGCCGGCCGAAAAGCAGGCCACTTTCGAGACCTACCCGGTGCTGGGCCTGGATACGACCAGCCTGGTGAGCAATCTCCAGCAGGCCATTCCCCATGCGAAGTTCACGCTGGATACCAAGGCCAATCGGCTGGTGGTTTGGGGAACCCCCGCGGATCAGGAGGCGGTCAAGAAGGCCCTAGAAAAGCTGGGGGCGGCCCCGTCGGGCGAGGCGGCCGCCGCGCTGCAGGTCTATCGGCTCACCAAGGCCGATCCCACCACGGTCTCGGGGCTGTTGCAGAGTGTGGTGCCGGCGGCCAGGATCACGGTGGACCCGCAGACCCGGCTGTTGATCGCCGTCGCGACCCCCGCCGACCACAAGACCATCCAGAACCTGTTGGAGCAACTCCAGCCCGAAAAACCGCCTCCCGATGCCCCGGAGCTGCGGTTCTATCCTCTGACGCAGCCTTTGCCAAGCAGCTTGCTTTCGGCCCTCCAGAGCTTGGTGCCCAAGGCGCAGATCACCATGGACGCCGCGGGGAAGCGGCTGAACGTGGTCGCCACGCCGGCCGATCACGAGATCATCCAGTCGGCGGTCGAGCAGGTCCAGAAGGCGGCCGAGGCGGAAGAAAAGCCCAAACTGGTGATCTACCCGGCCACGCCCGCGGAGCAGAAGCGCCTCCAAGCGCTGTTGGCGTCGCTCAGCGCGGACCTGCCGGGGGTGCAGGTCATCGGCGATGGCCAGCCGGGGCAAGTGTCGGTGTGGGCCCGGCCATCGCAGCACGTCATCGTCGCCGAACTGCTTTCGCAGATCAAGCGCGAGGTGCCCGGCGCGGAGAAGAACCAGGTGGCGGTGTACGCCATCAAGTCGGCCGATCCCAAGAGCGTTCTCAGCGTGCTGCAAACGCTGTTTCCTACCGCCCAATTCGTGTTGGATTCCCGCACCCGGCGGATCATCGTCACCGCGCCGGCCAGCGAGCAGGCCACCATCCGCACCACGATCGAAAAGCTGGATGCCGGCGCCCCGGCCGACACCCAGGACAAACTGATGGTGTACCCCGTGCCGGAGTCTGACCCGGCCACGCTGGTTCAGCTTCTT
>JBBIQF010000296.1:0-7898 GCA_037442445.1 Planctomycetaceae bacterium | reverse complement strand
GCCCCGCCGCGCCCCGCGCCGGCATCGGACCGGCCTGGGGTGCCGGCGCGCCGCGTGGAGGTTGTGGCGCAGGCCGGGGCCGGGGACGCTTGGGCACTTCCCGCGGCCGGGACGCAAGTTGCCCCAGCACGCTCAACAGCGCGAAAATCACAAACAACACCACGCTGACCGCTGCGCCCCAATCGGCCAGCACCCACGGCAAGGCGTTCATGTTTGGGCTCCGGTTCGGGCCGAGGCGGGCATCCCCGCCCGCGCAATGGCGGTGCGCATCTCAGTATCGGCCTGCACGTTCCGCAGTCGGTAGTAATCCAGAATCCCCAGGGTTCCGGCACGGAAGGCCTCGGCAATGGCCTTGGGGACTTCGGCCTCGGCCTGCACCACCTTGGCCCGGTTTTCCTCGATTTGGGCGATGAACTCCTGTTCCTGGGCCACGGCCATGGCCCGGGCGCCTTCCGCCTTGGCCCGAGCGACGCGCATGTCCGCCTCGGCCTGGTCCGCCTGGAGCCGGGCCCCGATGTTGTCGCCCACATCGATGTCGGCAATATCGATCGACACGATCTCGAACGCGGTCTGCGAATCCAGCCGCCGCGACAGCACCGCCTTGGAAATCCGGTCCGGGTTTTCAAGTACTTCGCTGTGGGTCTCGGCCGAGCCGATGGCGCTGACGATCCCCTCGCCTACCCGGGCGATGATCGTCTCCTCGGTGGCCCCGCCGATGATCTGCTTAAGATTCGCCCGCACCGTCACCCGCGCCCGGACCTTCAGTTGGATGCCATTCTTGGCGATGGCATCGAGCCATTCCTTGCCGCTGGTGCGCGAGGGGCAATCGATCACCTTGGGATAGACGCTGGTCTGGACCGCCTCCAGCACGTCGCGCCCCGCCAGGTCGATGGCCGCCGCCGACTTGAACGACAAATCCAGCTTGGCCTTGTGCGCCGCAATCAGCGCCTGGATGACCAGCGGCACGTGCCCGCCGGCCAGGTAGTGCGCCTCCAGGGCCCGGGTGGTCACACCGTCTTGTTCATCCAAGCCGGCCTGGACGGCCATGATCTTGCTGCGGACGATGACCCGCGGGTCCACCTTGCGAAACGTCATGCCCAAAAGGTCGAGGATGCCGATGCCCGCCCGGGTCATCTTCGACTGGATCCACAGCCGGAAATACCGGGTGAACACCGTCAGTACGATGATCCCGAAGATCAGCAACACCAGGATCACGCCGATGGTGATCCACGTGATGATGGGGATGGGAGAACCCGGTTGGGCCGCAGCGACTACCAGCATGGCATTCCTCGCACCGTCGAAAACATCCGGCCAATGATGGCACTATGGTGGCCCGGCGGGGGCCACATGTCAAGCCGCCGGGGGGGTCAAGGGGCCCAGGTCTTCCCAGTCCACGGGGCGGGCCAGGGGATCCTCGGCCGGCTCGTCGTCCGACACACGCTCGACAATCAGGCGGTTGCCCCGCACTTCGATCACGCGGACCCGCTGGCCGGGGTCGATGGCCATCCCCTCGCCCACCGCGTCGAAAGTGCGGTTATCGATCTGCACAAAACCGCTGGGGAGCATGGGGGTCTTTGCCCGCCCAATCCGCCCCACCAGGGCCTGGAGCGCCTCGCGCTGCGAGATCTCCGGGCGGACCTCTTCGCTGCTCGGCGGGGTCAGCAGCACTTTTCGGCCCATGGAGGTCTCGGGCAGCCACTTCAGGGCCACGATGACCACGATGGGGAAACCCACCACCGCCGCCCCGAGCACCACCAATCCCGCCACCGGGCTCTGGTAAAACGCCAAGCCCACGGCCCCCAGCACCGCGCAGACGGTCAACATGGCCAGAATGCCGCCCGAGGGCACGAAGATCTCCAGCACCACCAGGCAGAATCCAACGACCAGCAGCAATGCCGCCCACATCCACGGTTCCATGCGCGACCTCCGCTACCAACATGCCTGTTACTGTAGCAGAAAACGCGCGCCGGGGCCACTGCCGCGGGCCAACCAGTAGGGTGCGTGCTCCGCACGCGCGCCGACCGGGAGTCGGCGCCATCGAGGACCCGCCGCCGGTTTATCCCGGCAGTGCCAGCGCGTGCGTGCAAGGCCCGCACCCGTGCCGCAGATGCCGTCCCCATGCACCTCCCGGCAGTCCCGTCGCGTGCGTGCAAGGCACGCATCCTACCTCCAGCGGCGTAACGGTCACGCCTGGACGGCCCGGACCAGCACCCGGGTCCCCTGCACTTCGACCACCTCCACCTCCGCGCCGCGGGGGACGAAATCGCCATCGGTCAGCACGTCCACAGTGGTCCGCCCGAACCGCGCTTTCCCCCCAGGCACCAAGGGGGTGACGGCCACGCCGTGCATCCCCACCAAGCGTTCGAAATGGGCTAGCGATTCGCTGGCGCTAATCGCCTCGGCCTCCTCTTGGGTGGGCGGCTGGAGGATCATCTGGCTGACGATCGGCGCGCGCGGCAGCCAGCGGTTGATGAGCAAGATGGCCACGATGGTGCCGATGGTCGCTCCGGCCAGCATCAACAGCGAGTTGCGGAACTCGGTGGCCTGGTACTCGTTGCGGGGGAGCACGAAGGTCTGACTGGCCAGCACCAGCGAGGCCAGGATCAGCGCCCCGCCCCCCAGGCCGAAGATGCCGAACCCGGGGATCACGAAAATCTCCAGCATCAGGCACGCGACGCCCAAAAGGAACATGAGCACTTCCAGCCACCCGGCGGTGCCCCCCAGGAACCGGCTCCAGAAAAACAGGACAAAACACACGGTGGCGATGAACCCGGGAATGCCGACCCCCGGGGTGTGCAACTCGGCATACAGGGCGACCGCCCCGATAATCAACAGCAGCACCGCCAGTTTGGGCGAAGCTAGGGCTTCGATCAGCGTATCCGCCCAACGCGGCTCCACCAGGGCCGGGTCCTCCTCCAGCTCGAAGCGTTCGCGCAAGCCGGCTAGGTCGTTCACCACGTGGTTGGCCAACTGGAAGGTGACGGCATCGTTGCCTTTGGCCAAGAAGGGGCGGCCGGGTCGGGTGACCTCCTCGCCCCCGGCCCAGCCCTGCGGGGTGCGCTGTTCCTTGAGCTCCTGTTCGCAGAAGAAGGCCACCTCGGCCCCCCGGCGATAGCGGCGGACAGTCAGCTCGGGATCGAACATCGCCGCCGGCAGCGACCAGGCGCGGGCTTTGTTGGGGGCGATGACCTTGCGGATGAAGCGGACCACCTCGGCCACGGTCTCGGCCGAAAAGGCCACGTCCCCCTCGCCCCCCAGCACCGCGCCGGGGTGCATGACGATCTGGTCGCAGGCCAGCGCCACCAAAGCCGCGTCGGCCCGCGCCTCGCGCGGAATGTACGCCACCGTGCGGACGCGCGACGAATCCAACTCGGCCAGATAGCCGGCCAGGCGCTGGCTATCGGCTGGCGATCCCCCGGCGCTGTCGATCCACAGGCAGACGAAATTGGCCTCCTCGCGCTCGATGGCCTGGCGGATCATCCGCTCCGCCCGATCGATGACGTCCGCCTTCAGCGGCCCCTTGAGGTCCACGCGGACCGCACGCCACTGGCCGTCCAGTGGCGCCGTATCGCGCAGCGACTCTGGCGCAATTTCCAGACTCCGCGCCAATTCCAGCTCGTCGGACGCCAGATAGTCGATAAACCCCCGGCGGCGGGCCTCGGCCCCGGAGAACTGGGCCGGCTGCCCGGAACGGAACAAAATGGTCTGGCCCGATACGGTCCGCTTCTTCCGCAGCGCCGCAAGCCCCTCCGGCGTTACGTATTCGGTCCCCAGGTCGGTTTCCACGGCCAGAAGCTCCCTCGAAGCGTCCACCAGTTTCAGCGCCACTTCCACGGGGAACTTTCGCCGCCGCGCGGCAATGTCCTCATAGCTGCCCAAGATGGTCTTGGTGATATTGGGCTCGTCCACGCCGGCCGGGCCCAGTTCAGCATCCGGAGCCATGATGATGGTCTGGCAAGCCATCACCGGCAGCACGGCATGGCCCTGAATGCTTTGCGGCACGTAGCCCACCACCTCGGCGTCAGAGAGTTCCCTCCCGGAAAGAAAATCGGCCAGGTCATAGGCATTGCCCAGGCTGGTGCCCCGGCCATATTCCTGCTGACCCTTGGGGACCACGAACTGGAACACCAGCACGGGCCTGACCTTCTCCGCACGCAGCCGGTCCAAAGTGCGCAATACCGACTGGCGCAAAGGCTTCGTCGTCGTGATGGGCAGCGCGACCTTGAACAGCCGGCCCACCCGAAGGGGCGCCTCGGCCTGGCCGGCCGGGTCTTGCCGCTCGGCGCCAAGCGAAGTCGCGGCAATCCCCACCATCATCGCGAGCAGACCCGCGGTCCATCCCCCCACCAGCCACTTTGTGCTCGTCATAAGCTTTCTCGACAGTTGGCTTCCCTAAGGCGGCACGCTCGCGGCACGAGACGGCGGCACCAGACCCGAGCGCCCGCCCGCACGAACCGTTGAATCCTATGCGCCACCCCACCAGTTATTCGCTGGGGCCAAATGAATCCTCGCACGGGCACCGCACTTTGTGGAAGGTTTCCAAGAATCGGGCCAATACCCTCAGGCGGAAACGGCGGCACCTCACCGCCCCCCTCGGGCATCCCCAAAAAGACACGCCAACTACTAAGTTCCCAATTGCGTAGCACTTGAGCCGCCATCATTATAGTGCGTCGGCCGACAGTGGGTCAATCGCCACCCACTATTTCTGGTGGCACAATACCCTCTGGAATGTCCATCAGATGAGCAGCACTTTAGAGTTATAAGCCATCCCCACCGCGGACTATTCTTCAGACAAAATCTGCCAGGGAGTTCCCGCACCCCCGCGCGCCGTAATATTGTGGGTAGGGCCGCCGCAGGATGCTTTCGCTGGACGTATAGCAAAGGGGGGCAAGACCAGTTGTTCCGCCGGTCAGAAGCGACATTTGGGCTGGGCGGCAAAGGCCAGGCGGGCCAGGTGTTTCTGGCATTTGCGGGCATCCGCAGCGGCGCAGGCGGGCTTTGACGAGAGGCAGCGTGGAAACCGCTGCGGCAATGAAGGGCGGATATCGCTGGGGCGCAGAAGGAGGGAGCTTATGACCCGGACTCCGGTTCTGCATGGAAACCGCTGTGGCCGCACCCCGGGCGCGCTTGTGGCCCTGTTGACCCTGGCTGCCGCGGCGTGGCTGGCCGGCAATGGTGGGGCTCAGGCTCAGCTCGAACCCCGCAAAGTCCCTTCGCTGAGCTATCACGCCGGGCTGGCCCTGTTGGCCGAAGGCGAGTATCGCGACGCCCTGGAGCACTTCAAGGACGGGTGGAAAGGGGCGTTCAAGACCCCCCAGAGCCGATGGATCGATTCCATCTGCTACCACACGATGATGGGCGAGTGCTACTACCAGATGGGCGATCTGAACACGGCCTTGGAGCACTACACGTCGGCCGTCCGGCTGTATCTGGCCTTTCCCGACTGGATGCGGCGGGTGCAGTTTCCGGCCACGATCCAGCCCGCCCAGGCGGCCGCCACCCGGGCCACCCCCTGGGGCGTGAGCACCCGGCCGGCCCGCTTGGGGCGATATCCTTCCGAAATGCTCATCGGGCAGGGCCGGCTGGATAACAATTCGGTCATCAAGCAGGGGGGCGTCATCCAGTTGCCGCAGCTCTTACCCATCCAGGTGCAAGAGATCGTTCGCGCCACGGTATTGGCGATCCGCCGCCGGGGCGAACTCCTGGGGCCTCTGGCCAAGTACGACCCGCTGAACCAGGAATTGATCAACGTTCTTTCGCAAGGTCCCGGCCTGCCCAACCACTGGTCGCAGGCGTGGGTGGATGCCCAGTTGGGGGTGGCCTTGCTTTATGGCGGCAAGCAGACCGAGGCCATTGCCACCCTAAACCGTTCGCTGGTGGCGGCGGGCGAGTTCGACCACCCCTTGACCGCCAGTGCGCTGTTGGAGTTGGGCAAGGCGGCATTTTTCAGCGGCAATCAGGCCGAGGCGGCGAGGCTATTTCTAGAGGCGAGCTTTTCGGCCTACCACTACGCCGACCTGATCGTGCTGGACGAGGCGCTGCGGTACGGGGCCCTGGTGCATCTGGTTTCCAACGCCAAAGGGGTTTACCCGCCCCTGCCGCCGGCCGCGCAATGGGCCCGTACCAAGAACTTCCGCCAGGTACGGGTGACCGCGCTATTGGCCAGTGCCGAGCAGCTTGCCGCTGCCCGGCAGACCACCCAGGCCGCGGCCACGCTCGACGATGCGGCCGCAACCATCGGCCGCCGCACCCTGGGCCAGGGCCGGCACGGCGCCTGGTTGAGTTACCTCCGCGGGCTGACGCTGTTCCAGCAGCGGAAGACGGCGGCGGGCGATGCGGCCATCCGCGAGGCGCTGGCCTACATGCAGCACGGCTCGCTGTGGCTGTTCCGCATTGCCCAGGCCGATGGCCGCTTGCTGGCCGACCAGATCACCCCCCGCACCGCCATGGAGCTGTACCGCGAACTGCTCCGCGACCCGCAGGCCGGCGATTGGGCTTGGGACCCCTTGGAGGCCCTAAGCCTGCTAGTTACCCCGCACGCGGCGGTCTACGAGCGCTGGTTCCTGGTGGCCATGAAACGCAACGACCACGAATCGGCGTTGGAAATCGCCGACCGCGCCCGGCGGCATCGCTTTTTCAGCGCCCTGGCCTATGGCGGCCGGCTTCAGGCCCTCCGCTGGGTGCTGGAGGCCCCGGATGAAGCCCTGGATGCCCAAGCCCTCTTGGAGCGGCAGAACCTGTTGGCCAGCTTTCCCGGCTACCAGCAATTGTCCGACTCCGCCCGCCGCGTGCGCCGTGCGGTGCGCAAGCTGCCTGCGGTGCCGGCCGGCGCAGACCGGCAGCGCGAGCTTTCTGCCGCGCTGGCCGAACTGGGCAATTTGAGCCAACAGCAGGAGGCCATCCTCCGCGAAATGGCCGTCAGCCGCCAGGCGGCAAGCCTGGCCTTTCCGCCGCTGCGCTCGGTGCGCGAACTCCAGAAGGCCATTCCCAAAGGAACGGCAGTGCTCGTCTTTTTCTCGGCGGGCAACGACCTCTATGCCTTCCTGCTGACGCAGGACAAGTACGGCCACTGGACTGTCAAGGCCGCCCCCCTGGTCAGCCGCAAGGTCGTGGCCCTGTTGCGCGAACTGGGCAACTACGACCAGAACCACGAGTTGGGCCTGGCCGAGATCACCGGCAACCAATGGAAGCAGACCGCCCGGCAGGTACTCGATGCGCTGCTTGCCGGATCGCCTGCGGATTTCACCCGGCGGTTCCCGGAGTTGGTCGTCGTGCCCGATGGGATACTTTGGTACCTGCCCTTCGAGGCGCTCCAGGTGCAGGCCGAAGGCGAACTCCATCCGCTCATCGCCCGATTCCGCATCCGCTATGCCCCTACCTTGTCGCTGGTGGTGCCGGACCGCCGGGGGCGGAACCCGGCGGCCGAAACCGTCGTGGTGGTGGGAAAACTCTATCCCCGCGACGAGCCTGCGGTGGCCCAGGCCGCCTACGAACAACTGGCCAAAGCCCTGCCGGGCACATGGGCTTTGAGCAAACCGCCGCTGCCGGCCCCTTCGGCGTGGTACAAGGTCCGCATGGATCGGCTGATCGTGCTGGACGACTTGCCACCGCCCGATACCGGCGGGCCGCTGGCCTGGTCGCCCATCCCCATCGACCGGAACAAGCCGGGCAACACGCTGGACGATTGGTTGGCCCTGCCCTGGGGCGGGCCCGAGGTCGTCATTCTGCCCGGCTTCCATACCCCGGCCGAAAACGCGCTGCGCCGGGCGGGCCGGACCGATCCGGGGGGCGAAGTGTTCCTGTCGGTCTGCGCCCTGCTGTCTTCCGGTGCCAAGACGCTGTTATTGAGCCGCTGGCGGAGCGGGTGGTCGGCCAAGGGATCAGCCCGCCCCGCCGTT
>JBBIQF010000295.1:0-7954 GCA_037442445.1 Planctomycetaceae bacterium | reverse complement strand
AATGATCTGGCCGGCTCCGAGTATCCCAAGCCCGATGGCCGCCGTGGCCCCCAACGCGGTCTGGATCGCCAACAGCGGCCGGCTGCGCACGGAGAACTCCCGCAGTTGGTACAGGCGGTTTCTGGCAGCCAGCCACACCAAGGCCACTGCCGAACTGGCGATACTGTTGGCTTGGACCAGGAGCACCCACCAATCGCGCAGGGCCAATTGAGGCCGCCATCGCCCCTGGAAGTACCACACCACCAGCGAGGCGGCCAGGTTGGTGCCTAAGGCGGCCGCAAACGCCCATCCCTCTTGCCTGCGCCATACGGCCATGGCCGCGCAGGCGATGGCGGCCAGCGCGATCGCCGCAGCGCCCCACAAAGGCTCCTCGGCTGGCAGGTGGAAGAACGCCGCTTTCAGCCCCAAGAGGACCGCCAGGATCCCTGCGGCCACGTTCCAGACGGCGGCAGCACGGATTAACCGTTGCGGCGGGCCTTCGGCCCCGGCCACTGCACGCA
Organism: Planctomycetaceae bacterium; assembly: GCA_037442445.1. Lineage (GTDB taxonomy): Bacteria > Planctomycetota > Planctomycetia > Pirellulales > Thermoguttaceae > JANLFZ01. The sequence continues at coordinate 7,454 of JBBIQF010000295.1, read as the reverse complement.
AAGGGGCGATCCACCACGTGGCCCCCACCACGAACACCGCGTAGGCCGCCCAAGCCAGCATCAGCGTGCGGTAGCCCCAATCGGGTTGTTCGGGCAACACGCCGCGGACCGTGCACGCCAGAAGCCCCAAGGCCCCCATGCCGGCAAGGCCTACCACTTCCGGCCGAAGTCCCCTGCCATACGCCCGCTGCCGCTGCACGGCGGCGATCAAGGCGCCGGCCAGAGCCAGCCAGCCCCCGGGCCGCCCCACCGCCAACGTCCATGCGGCGCCCATCTCGATATACCCCGGCACCGAGAGCATCAACCCGCCCACCGCCGGCAACAGCAGCACCACGTTCCCAAGAAACGCCAAGGCCAGTTGGAGCTGCATCAAAGCCTGGGCCTGCGGGCGACTCACTTCGCGCCACACCGGCAGCCGGTTGCGGACCCCAAGCCACGCCATGGCCCAAACGGCCGTGGCGATCGTGCCCACCTGGAGGGCCGCAACCGCCTCGGCAATGCCCAGTGGAATGCGGCGCTCGGCAGCGTGGAGCAGGTACCCCAGCACCGCCAGCATGGTCACGACCAAGCCGCCCCCAAAGGCATACCCGGCCGAGTTCTCACGCAATGCCAGCACCACTAGCCCCACTGCCACCAGAGCCAGGGGCACCAGATAAGCCACCTGCACGTCCATCGCGGCAAGCACGCCGGTGCCCACCGGGCCTTGCGCCACCACGCCGCCCAAACGGAGCTGAGCCCCGTAGAGCGTCAATATCAGCACGGCAGCGGCCAGCGTTGCCACGAGCACCGCGTGTGCACCGCCAAGAGCGGCCGGGCCGAGCGCCAACCGTGCGCCGCATCGGCGGCCCAGTCGCCGCAGCCGGCGGCGGTTCGCAAGCGCCACCGCACCGGCCAAAAACAGAATTGCCCCGCTCCATCGCAACGCGGTTGCCGAAGCCAGCCAAGCGCCCATGTGCCCCGCGATCAAGTAGGGGATGGTGGCGGCCGCCACCAGCCCTGCCAGCAGGTCGGCCGTGCGCCACCGGTACCATAGCGCCGCAACCAGGCCCAAAGCCACGATGCCCAGCGCCCACCACGCCGCAGGCCCGAAGGCGGCCATGACACGCCCTGGCACAGCCCCCGATCCCGCAAGAAGCTCGTGCCGGCACGCCACACCGGCAAAAAGGCCTGCCAGGACGAACTGGCCCACAGCCACGGCATGGCCTACCACGCGGTCCACCGGTGGCCAACCCGGCTCTAGCACGTGCCGGGCTACAGCGCTATCGCGAAGCGCAAGCCGCACCACCACCCAACCAAAGGTCAGCACCCCCAGGGCGATCGCGTACATTTGGAGCGACCGCGGGTCGGCCAGGTCCGCCGCTGCGGCCCCATCCCACGGGTGCCGCTGGAGCCAGGCCGTAGTTGCCAGCACCACCGCAGCGCCGAGCACCACCTGCGCTGCCGAAAGGAGGCTCGGCCAGCGCTCGATCCACGCCTGGACCAGCCAGATGGCCGAGAGCACAAACAGACCCTCGGCCAGAAACAGCATGTCTCGCCCCGGCATGGCTATGGCCGCCACCAGGGCCATCGCCGAGGACACGAGACCGCTTTGGGCCAATGGCTGGACGAATACCTGCCAGACCCCAGCCGGCACGGCCAACGATGGGGCCACACCTGCTGGCAAAATACGGCCTCGCGGCGCCAGTGCTTGCGGATTACCGGCCTCGGCCCTGAACCACCAGCGGATGCGAATTGCCGTGCTTGCTCCCACCGCCAATACCGCGTGCGCAAGCAGGGCCACGAAATACGGCAAATCCACCAGCCCGCGGTAGTTCTCGACCAACGTATGGGCAAGGCCCACCAGCACCACGGCCGAGGCCAGCCACGTCCGCAACCCGCTGCGCCACACCCATGCCATCACAAACCCCAGTGCCCCGAGGCTTGCGAAGGTTACAAGCGGCACAAGCGACGGTTGGGCCATGCGCCATGCCCCCACGGCAAGCGCCAGGGCCAGTGCCCCCACCGCCTCGGCCACGTGCAACAGAGGGATGCGATACGCCTCGGCAAGCACACGGCGCTGCTGCCAAAAGATGCTACCGCCTCTTGCCCAGCGGGTGAGCGCCGCACAGACCAGGCCGAATACCAGGGCCTGGCCCGCCATCTTGGCCGCCCAAATGGGTCCAAACTGCCGGCCGGTGTACCACTCCAAGCCCCAGAGCGTGGCTCCCACCCAAAGGGCCAAACCCAAGTAGGCGAAATGCTTTCTGGGCCAGCACACACCCATCGCCAAACTGACCGCCCCATAGAGGCCGAAGACGAGCATAGCATCCAGGTCCCGGCCCGTGCCGCCGGCCAGCCGATGCACGGTGACCAAGGCCAGGCTCGCCAACGCCACCACCGCGGCGCCGCCGAGATACTGCACGGCATGGCGGTGCCGGCCGAGGCGTGCCAGCCCTTCGGCCGCCGCGGCCAATGCCGCAAACAGCCACGCCAGTGCCGTGCCGCTGCGCGGGTCCAGAAGCAGCCCAACCAGTTGCCGGCCCTCGTCGGACGGCATCTCCGCCGAAAGGTTGCCCGCCGCAAGGTGGAAGCCCACCAGGTAGGCCACTGCCAAGCAGGCGATGGCCCCCGCATGGGCCACAGGCAGCCGATAGCCGAAGGCCGCAAACACGAGCGCCGCCGCATTGACCACCGCCACGGTCAACAGACCGGGCGGCCAGGGCCAGGCCGAAAGCACCGCCCCCAGCATCGCCGCCACCCCGCCCAGGGCCACCGCCGTCCCGGCTGTGCGAAAGCCGCCCAACCCGCCATCTCGGGCCGTGCCGCGAACCACCGCCAATCCGCTGGCCAGGAACACCACGGCCGCCATTGCCGCAAGCGGGGCCAGATGTTGGAGCCGGGCCAGCGCCCCCTCGGCCAAGGCCCCTTTGGCCACCACCAGCCCAAAAGCCACGGAGAGCGCGAACGCCCCGGTTCCCAAAAGCGAAAAGACCCCGCCCGCCCGCTCGGCATCCCACGGCCTGATTGCCGCTACCCGGCACAGGTGGCCGCCCATCGCAATGCCGAAGAGCACCACCGGCACCGCCCCGGCCAGAACCACTCGCCACACGTCGCTGCCCGCCTGGACCAGGTGGCCCGCCACGAGCACCGCAGCCCCGTTGCCCACCACCGCCAGCACCAAAGGCCAACGCGGCCCGGGGACCAGCACCCGCGACGCCTGGCCCACCAGATACGCGAAAAGCCACACGGCCCGCCCGGCGGCCGCCAGCATGGGCACCGAATACTCGTGCCGCGAAAAACTGACCGCCGCCAAAAAGATCAACGGCACCAATAGCGTCGCAATGGTCAGCCACGTCCGCCCCGTGATCTGGAGCTTCCAGCGATAGTAGGTGAAAAACCCCAGTCCGAACGCCGCCGACGAGATGGCCACGAACACGGCCAGTTGCAGATAGTTCTCCTTGATCTGGTGCCAGAGGCTGATGACCACAGCCACCGAGCCGCCCACGATCAACAGCCCGCCCACCAGCACCAGAATGAACTCGCCCAGGCGGATGTTGCGTTCCTCGAGGAACTCCAGGAACACCTCGCTCCAAGGTCTCTTGGGCGCCAACGGGGCCGCAGGGGTGGGAGCCGCAGGGCCAGGCTGGGGCACCTCGGCGCCGACCACTGACCCAGCGGCCGGGGCCGAAGCCGCAGCGGCAGGCAGCGGCCTTTTCTCAGGCGCAGCACGTGCAGGGGCGACCGGTTGCGCTCGAGGCGAAGCGGCCGGCGCAACCGGTGCCGCGGAAGGTTTCGCCGCCGGTTCAACCCGGGGCGCAGCCGCCGGCGCCGTGGGAACCGCGGGCGGCGATACGCTTGCCGCCAAGGCTTCCGGCGGGGCTAGCACCTCGGCCAGGTCGGCCCGCACCAGCACCGGCGGCGGCAGCGGCGGCGGGGTGGCTGCCTCGGTAGGCCTCGGCTTGGCCTCCTCCGCCTTGCGGCGCACCCGCTCCTCGGCTCGGGCCACCAGCACCTGCGCCGCTTCCGGCTTGATCACCCCCTCTTGAACAAGCCGGTCGAGCTGCCGGCGAAAGGCCGCCAACTCCGCCGCCTCGCTCAACAGCGGGTGGCCGCACCACTCGCACCGCGGCAGGCGCAGCGTGGTCCAACGCCGGCAGTTCCCGCAGCGGATATCGTCCACCTGCCGCGCCGGCCCCCCGCCCCCAAACATCGCCCGGAAAATCGCCGCCAGCAATAGCCACAGCCCATGCCCCAACAGGGTCACGACCCCCAGCGCGATGGCCACACCGACCAGGATATCTACCACGAGCGGGCCTCCAGGGCGACTGGCCGCCCACCAACACGCCAGCCGTCTCTGAGCTAGCGCGGAAAAGGTCGTTCATAAGATGCCACAAGATATGCCGCAGGGACTACCCCTCTACGGACTATGGCGGCTTGCCAACTTTAGTGGCGCCTTGCCGATTCTAGTGTAGCTTCCCGCGGGCACGGCCTGCAACAAGCCGCTCTTGCCGTTTATTGTGTTTGCCCGGCGGTCCCCATTAGCCAGGCCGCCGCGCGTGCAATCGCCCCGCCCCTACCGGGTGGACGCCGGGCGCTCGGGCGGCCTCTTGCCGAAGCGGGCCTCATACTCCGCAGCAAAGCGGGCCTCGAGCTTCGGATCGCAAATAAAGCATTGCGACCGCGGCCGATTGTGCTCCTTGCACCAATCGCCTTTGCGCTGGAACTCGGCGGCCACGCGGGCATTGCACAAGGCGCAGACCTCTTCCGGCACGCCGTGCTCTGCACACCACCAGCCGCTATGGTCGCCCGCAGCGCCCGCATCGGCAGCGGTTGGGCTCTTCTCCGGAGGCCCCACCTGGGCACCACGCTGGCAACCCGCAGGCGCCACGCTCAAGACCAGCACAGCGATGGCCAGGGACAAAACACTTTCTCGCCGCATTGTGTTACTCCTATCGTCGCACGGTTACAGGTATTACAGGCCCACGGCGGCCGTTTTGTACCGATGCGGAATTCGTTTCGCAACGAGCCGCCCGACTCATGACCGCGGTTTGACCGCAGGTGCAAAGCACCCGCCCTACAACTGCAACTGGGCACGAAAACGACCTCCTGTGCGTGCCGAGCACGCACCTTACGGAGTTTGGGGCGTTGGGGCTGTTCGATTCTCCTCGCCGGCCACGCGGCTGACCACCATGTACAGCACCCGCAGCACCAAGAGGCTCATGACCATTGCACTGAACACGCCGCCGATGACCACGGTGGCCAACGGCCGCTGGACCTCGGCACCCATCCCGGTGTTGAAGGCCATAGGAACGAATCCCAGGCTGGCCACCAGGGCGGTCATCAGCACGGGGCGGAGCCGGACCATGGCGGCCTGCTGGAGGGCCTGTTCCAGGGGCATCCCCCGGGCCCGGAACTGCCGCACGGTGGAGACCAGCAGCATGTCGTCCAGCACCGCCACGCCCGAAAGGGCCACAAACCCCACCGCCGCCGAGATCGAAAACGGCATCTCCCGCAACCACAGCGCCACAATGCCCCCCACCCAGGCAAACGGCACGCCCGTGAACACCCGCAGGGCATCCACCAGATTGCCGTACGTGGCGTACAACAGGGCCAGAATCAGCCCCAGGGCAAGGGGCACCACGATGGCCAGCCGCGCCCGGGCCCGCTGGAGGTGCTCGAATTGCCCGCCCCACTCGATCCGGTACCGCCCCGGGGGCAGTGCCACGGCCTGGGCGACTTTCTGCTGGGCCTCGGCCACGAAGCTCCCCACATCCCGCCCGCGGACATTGGCCGAAACCGTCACCCGCCGCTGGTACCATTGGCGCTTGATCGTGGCGGGGCCTTCGGCCACCTCGGTGTGCACCAGGCGCGAAAGGGGGATTTGCTGGCCCGCAGCCGTCGTCAGCACCACCGTGCCCAGGGCCTCGGGGTCGGTGCGGAATCTCTCAGGCAACCGGGCCACCAGCGGAAACCGCAACTGCCCTTCGTACACCTCGCCCGCGGCAATGCCGCCCAGCGATTCCACCAGTTCGAGCACCGCGCGAGCGGGGATGCCGTAGCGGGCAATCGCTTCCTGATCCACCCGGACCCGGAATACCGGCTGGCCCGTGATCTGCTCGGCGGCCACATCCACCGCACCGGGTATCGACTTGAGCACCCGTTCGATCTCGGCCGCCTTGCGGGCCAAGACCTCGAAATCGTCGCCGTACAGAATGGCCGCCACATCGGACCGCACGCCCGAGACCATCTCGTTCAGCCGCATCTCGATGGGCTGGGTCAGGGCGATCCGCTGGCCGGGCAGGTCCCGCAACTCGCGCTGGACCAGGGCGGCCAGTTCGTCCTGCGTCCGTGCCCGTTTCCACTGGCTCCGCGGCCGAAGGGTGATGAACACGTCCGACAATTCGGTGCCCATGGGGTCGGTGGCCACCTCGGCCGTCCCGATGCGCGTCCACACATACTGGATTTCATCGGGAAACGCCGAGAGCAGGGCCTTTTCCATCTGCGTGTTGTAACGGATCGACTCTTCCAGATCGGTGCCCGCCAGGCGCACCACGTTGATCACCAGCGCCCCTTCCGACAGCCGCGGCACGAACTCGCTCCCCAGATTCGGGGCGATCATGCCGAAGGCCACCAGCAGCATCGCCGCCGCCAACCCCAGCACGGCCAGCTTGTGCCGCATGGTGAAGCCCAGCACCGGCGCATACAACCGCTTCAACACGCGGACCACCACCGGCTCGGCATGGGCCACCCGCCGCGGCAAAAGCAGGCTGGCCAAAACCGGCATCAGCGTCAGCGAGAGGACCATCGAGCCGGCCAGGGCAAAGATCACCGTAAGCGCCATCGGCCGGAACAGTTTGCCCTCCACCCCTTCCAGCGCCAGGATGGGCAGGTACACGATCATGACGATCAGCTCGCCGAAAAGCGTGGGCCTGCGGACTTCCAGGGCGGCCTGGCGCACGATTTGAAGGCGGCTGCGGCGGTCGGGACCCGGCCGGCCAAGGTGCCGCATGCAGTTCTCCACCATCACCACCGAGCTGTCCACCACCAGCCCGAAATCGATCGCCCCCAGGCTCAGCAGGCTGGCCGCTATGCCGCACCGCAGCATGCCCGAAAAGGCAAACAGCATCGAAAGCGGGATGGCCAATGCCACGATCAGCCCCGCCCGCAGGTTCCCCAGAAACACGAACAGGACAGCGACGACCAAGAGGCCCCCTTCCAGCAGATTGGTCCGCACGGTCCGAATCACATGGTCCACCAGTTCGGTGCGATCGTACACCGTGCGGAGCGAGACCCCCGGCGGCAAGCTGGCGCGAATTTCCTCCAGCTTGTTCTTCAGCGCCCAGGTTACCTCGTGGGCATTATGACCCATGAGCATGAACCCCAGGCCCAGCACCGCTTCGCCCCGCCCCTGGGCGGTCACGGCACCCAAGCGGATGGCGTGGCCTGGCTGCACCTCGGCCACATCGCCCACCCGG
>JBBIQF010000294.1:0-7972 GCA_037442445.1 Planctomycetaceae bacterium | reverse complement strand
GCCGGGCGCGCCGGGTTACCCCGGCTATCCGGGCTATCCCGGGGGGCCGGGCGGGCCAGGAGGCGGGGCCCAGCCCAAGCCGCTCGATGCCGAAACCACCCGCGCCATGGTCCAGGCACTCGGTATCTTGCACAGCACAAAGACGGCGCAAGAGACCATTGGGCAACTCCTGGCGGGCACGCTGAAGGTCGACGACGACCCCACTGCCGCCGAGACCGCCCTTGCCGTGCTATTGGACCACCCCTTCCCCAATAACGAAGAGGTGTTCTTTACGCTTCTGACAACGCCCGAGAAGATTCGGCAGGCCCCGAAGCCGTCCGAGAAGCAAGCGGCCAAGACGGGCCAGCCGGGCTATCCAGGCGGGATGCCCCCCGGCTATCCGGGGGCACCGCCGGGCACGATGCCGCCGGGCTACCCAGGGGCTCCGTCGGGCGAAACACCGCCGGGATATCCCGAGGGTGCCCCCGGCATGCCCTACGGTTACCCGGGCTCCGGCCGGGCGGCGGGGCGGCGCCTGACGGCTGCCGACTTGCAGACCAGGGCCCTGGCGATTGCCGCCACCAAAGCCAGCGAGGCGTTGCGCGTGCGCCTGGCTCGATTCGTGGCCTCGCCGGCGGCCTCGGTCCAGACACGCAACTTGCTGGCCCAGCTCTTGTTGCAGCCCGAACCTCAGAATCTCTCGGCCCAGATGATCCTCCATGCCCAGCGCGGCGAGGCCTTCGAGACCGCCCGCGGCATCATCCGCCAGCATTTTACGCGGTACAGCTCCGAGGCGCTGGCGGCGTTGATGGGGGTTCCGGCCCCGAAGGCTCAGGCGCCGGCCAAGCCGAGTGGGCCAGGCAGCGGGCCCGGTTATCCCGGCTACCCGGGGGGGATGCCCCCCGGCTATCCCACCGGCTCGGCACCCGGGTATCCCGGCGGGATGCCGCCGGGCTATCCTGGCGCGCCGGGGCCGTCTGGCGAGTCGTCGCCCGATGCCGCTGGGGCTCCACCGGGGATGCCCCCCGGCATGCCCGGCACCATGCCGGGGTACCCTGGCATGGCAGGGCCCGGCAAGGTGCCGGCGCCCATCTTCACCGCGCCGGAGGCACCCAAAGCCGGTTCTGCGGCGGGCCGGCCCAAGGGACTGCTAGGGCTATTGGGGGGTGGCTTGAGGGCAGGCGGAGAGGACCAAACCCTGAACATGGTCCGGCAGCTTTGGGGGACTTCGTTCGTGCAGTCGGTCGAGTCGGCTTTGGAATTGCCGAGCGACGAGCCGCTGGCGTCCGTGGCCGATCAGGTGGTGCTGGCAAGCACCATTCCTCTGGACTCGGTGCGGGCGAAGGTCTGCCAGTTGCTGCATGAGCGGGCGGAAGAAGGCCCTGGCGAGTTAGAGGCCGCGGGCCTGGTCGGCCGGTATTTCACCGACCCGGGCTTGCTGGTGGTGCTTAAGACCTTGCCGCGCAAGGACCCGCCCGACCCGACCAAGCTCATGCCACGGCGGCCGTCGCGTTTCCGCCGCGGGCCGGGCGGACCGGGCGGACCTGGGCAACCCGGCTACGGCGCGCCGGGCGGGCCGTCCGGCGTCCCGCCGGGGATGCGGGCGCCGGGCGGACCTGAAGCGCCGGGCGGACCTCCGGGTGCAGCCGGCCAAAAGCCCGAAAAGACCAGCCCCGAGCAGGCCGCCTACGAGTGGATGGCCACCTGCGAGTCGCTCGCCCGTGCGATGTGCAGCCACTTCCACGCGGCGGCGACGGCGGGCAAGACACGCAGCTCCACCGAGGAATCGCCCTTCCCCTTGACCCCTGCCATGCGGCCCTCGGCCCAGTATTCTTTCCTCTGGCCCGATGACCTCCCCAAGGGCAAGCTCTCGGGCGTGGCCCTGGATCCCATGAAGGTCCATTACGTCCGGCTGGAGCGGCTGGCGGTGCCCAACAAAGTGATCGATTACTTCAAGCGGCAATTCCCGCGGCCCGTCGAGCATGTGTCGGCCACGGGTTTCTGGCTCGAGGGCTCGCGGGTCGATGCCGAGACCGGCCGGAAGGTCTCTTGGGACCTTCTGATCTCCAAACGCACGGCAGCGACCAGGGGCGAAAGGGGCCAGGCCAAACCCGCCACGCCTTACGGTGCACCGGGTGCCCCAGGTGCCCCCGCCTTCACGCCGCCAGGCGCCACCGGAGCCCCCGGCTCCACGCCGCCAGGGGAGCCCGGCGCCGGAATACCGCCGACCTATGGCGCGCCCGGTTATGGGATGCCGGGGGGTTACCCGGGCCAGCCGGGCGGTCCGGCCGGCGAACGCCTCGACCGCAACGCCGAGGAGAACCTGGTTATCGAACTGCTGGCCGTGGAGATCAACGCCCCCGATACCGCGGTCAAGGCGGCGGGCAAGGGGAAGAAGCGCTCGGGCAAGGGGGGCGATTTCGAATAATCGGCCGGCTCGCCCTGGCGACGGCCGCCGCACCGGCTGCCGCCAGGGTGGCGATGGCGGGCACAAGGGGCGCCCGCATGCGCAGGTCGGTCCAATAAAGGGCATGGACGGCGACAAACGCCGCCACCAGCAACGCGGCCCACAGCCAGGGGGCTTCGGCCGGCCGGGGCTGTGCCTGCCTGCGGCCAGTGCGGAGCACGGCTGCGAGGCCCACCAATGCAAGCGTCCACTGGGCCAGGTACCAGAGGGCGATCAGATACCGGACCGCGCGAACCGCCCGGCTTTCGTCCGGCGAAAGCTGGTGGGGCAAGGGCGAGAACAAGCGCCCCAACCGCACCGCGGTGGCCCAGGCGAACATCGCCGGCTGCTGGCGGATGCACTGCCAGGCCAGCCCGTACGCGCGGCGGTCGGCAGCGACTTCTCCCGCCGGCATCTCGGCCAGCCATTGCCGGTCCAGGTCTTGCGAAAACCACGGTGTTCCCCAGGGCCGGGTCCGCAGGTGCTCGTAAAAATAGGGGTTATTGCCCAACAGCAGGTTGTAACCGCCGTGGGTGGTGGAAAGAATCGGTTTGCCGAACCGCAAGTAGTTCCGGATCGCCCAGGGGCTTAAGACCACCGCGGCCGCGGCAAGGAACACCCCGGCCATGGCCAGGCGGCGGCCAGCCGGGGCGGCACGCCAGGGCAATACCACCGCACAGGCCGCCAGCCAGGGGAGAAACGTGGGGCGGACCAGAGCGGCCAGGGCGACCAGCCCGCCGGCTGCCGCCACTCGCACCGCGGTGCACGAGGCAGCCGCTCGGCCCAAGGCCACCAGGCCGGCCGCCGCGAAAAAGGTGGCCGCCGTCTCGGTCATCACCAGCGTCGATTGCCGCAGCAGGATAGGGTCCACGGCCACAAGCACGGCGCCCAGGACCGCCGCGCGGCCCAGCCCGGCTTGCCGCCCGAATCGCCACGCCAACAGCACGGTCCCCACCCCCAACGCCACGTGCAGCACCCCGATGGCCAACGTGGCATACGGCCCGCACGCCACGGCTGGCACCAGCAGCCAGGGGTACAGCGGCGGCCGATACGCTGTCGGCGCATCGAGGGTTGCGAATACGCCGCGGTGGACGAGATTTTCGGCCACCGCCCGGTAGCGGTCCCAATCGTCGCGCAACGCATCGGGGGTTGCCACCAGGACGGCCGTGCGGACCGCCACCGCCAGCGCCACAAGCGTCCAATAGGTGCGTCGCATAGGATCGCGGCGAGGTGAAAACGGTAACCGAGCAGCGGGCCGGCTAGCGCCCGGGACAGTCCACCTTGGGAGGAGCGCTGCAACCTTCGGGACAGGCCGAAAGGCTAAACCGGTGCAAGCGCCTCCGGATGCGCCATAGATCGGCCAGCACGCGGGGCAGTTGCCGCCCGGGGTGGAAATGCCCGCCAGGCTTCTCGCTCCTGTTTTCCTTTTGCTCTTGCACCCGGTGGATGAGGCGCTGGGCCAGGGCCAGGATTTCCAAGTCGAAGAGGAACCCCGGCTCGACGCAGAGCCCCAGCAGCCGCTTGCCCGCCTCGTTGCGAAACATCTTGAAGCCGCATTGCGTATCGCGGACCCCCAGGCCCAGAGTCCGCCGCGCCAGCCAGGCGAATGCCCGGCCGGTCAGGTCGCGGAACCACTGGCGCTGCCGGCGGACGCCGGGCCCGGCCGCCAGGCGCGACCCGATGGCCACGTCGGCCCCTTGCGCAATGGCATCGGCCAGGCGCGACTCCTCGCCAATCGGCGTGGCCCCGTCCGCATCGGCAAACAAGAACAGCTCGCCCCGGGCAGCCAGTATCCCCGTGCGCACCGCCGCGCCTTTGCCCCGGTTGACCGGGTGGCGGAGGATGCCAAAGGCCGGCCACCCGGACACCAGCGGCGCCAAACGGTCGGCCAGCCCATCACTGCTGCCATCGTCCACCACGATAACCTCGTAACTGTTTGGGTACCGGGCGTCGAGGTAGGGGCGGACCTCGGCCAGATAGCCGGGCAGCCGGCCTGCCTCGTTGTACGCCGGCAAGACGAGAGAAAGTGCGGGGAGTGTCACGGGGTTATGGGGGAATCTCGATGCGGATTTCGTCGGTGGGGCCGGAGGCCGGCGCGGCAGGCGGTACCGGCGGGGGCGGGGTTACTGGGGCCGCCGTGCCCGCGGGCTGGCCCGGCGCCTCGAATCGCGGCGCCTCGCCCTGGCCCGCCTCGCCCAGTTCCAGTTGCACCCGCTCGCCAGGGCCGAAGCTGACCGAGATCGTCCCTCCCCACTGCCCGGCCACCTGGCGGGCCTGGACATGCACGTCCGCCTTGCCCTGCGGGCCGGCCACGCGGAACATGAGGTTCGCCTGTGGCTGCCCGCCTGCGGTGATCGATCCGGAGGGGAGCCAACTGGCATCGCGGATCGGCTGGCCCAGGCGCTGGACCACTTGCGGATGGCTGGCCACCTGGCGCAACGCTTCGCGATACGGCGGGCACCATTTGTACCTGCCGCCGCCAGCATACCAGCCCCACGCCGCCCCCGCCACCAGGATGGCAAGCACTAGGCACGCGGCCAGCCAGCGCTTCCATCGTGATTTTGGCCCAGGTGCAGGGGCAACGGCTGGGGTGCCCATGGTCGAATCCTTTCATCGCGTTGGCCGCGGCGGCTAGCGGCGGGGCTTCGGGCGCCCAGGCGGTTTGCCGGCCGGCTTCGGGCCAACCCTCCCGAGGCCTAGCCGGCCCGCACCGCTGGCAACCGCATGGCGCCGCGCACGGCGGTTTTCAAAACGGTTCTACGAGGCCGACGCCGGCTTGGCCCCGGCCTGGCCTGCGGCAGGTCGTGCCGGCTCGGCAGGAGGGGCCGGCGGCTCGACCACCGTCAAATGCTCCAAAGGGATGTTGTACCACGCCCGGTCCGCCGTCCCCTGAAACTGCACCAGGGCCTGGCCGTTCATGTTGACCGTCTTCACCTGGCCCACCAGCCCGCGAAATCGGGCCAACGGGGCCACGTTCCCATCCACAACCACGTATTGGTCGGTAAAGCGGCGGCGCAACTCGTCGATCTTGGGCGGAATCATGGTGAATCCGAATCGGGGCACACTAAACACGGGGAAACCAAGGGGACGGCGTGCGGGACTCAGTTTTTCGCGGCGGCGGCCGATTGCGCCGCCCGCCACCGCAAGTACGCATCCAGGAAGCCCTGGATATCGCCATCCAACACGCTGTGGAAATTGGTGACGGTATAACCGGTGCGGGCGTCCTTGACCCGCTGTTCCGGATGAAGGAAGTAGCTGCGGATTTGCGAGCCGAAGCCCACCTTGGGCATCTGGGCATACTTGGCGGCCTGCTCGGCCTCGCGGCGTTCCTCTTCGCGCCGGGCTAACCGGGCACGGAGCATCTTCAGGGCCATAGCCCGGTTCTTGTGCTGGCTCCGCTCGTTCTGGCACTGCACCACGATGCCCGTGGGGATGTGGGTCAGCCGGATCGCGCTGGCGGTCTTGTTGACGTGCTGGCCCCCGGGGCCGCTGGCCGAAAACACGTCCTCGCGGATATCCTCTTCGCGGATTTCGATTTCGATATCGTCGCTGACCTCGGGGGCCACTTCCACGCCGGCAAAACTGGTCTGGCGCTTCCCCTCGGCATTGAAGGGGCTGATGCGGACCAGGCGGTGGATGCCCTCTTCGCCCTTCAGATACCCGTAGGCCATCCACCCGCGGATGGCGATGCTGGCGCTGGCGATGCCCGCCTCCTCGTTGTCCTGGCGGTCCAAAAGCTCGACCTCGTACCCGTGGTCCTTGGCCCAGGCGGTATACATGCGCAAGAGCATTTCGGCCCAGTCGGCGGCGTCGGTCCCCCCATCGCGGGCATTGATCTTGACGATGGCCGAGTGTGCATCATAAGGCCCGTTCAAGAGGGCCTTGACCTCCAACTCCTCGACCAGCTTCTCCAAGCGGGCCAGGTGCTCGGGCACCTCGGCGGCGAAGGAGGCGTCCTCCTCCGCCATTTCCACGAGCACCGAAAGATCCTCCGCCGCCCGGATCGCCTCGGAAAGCGGCTTGAGCACCCCCTTCAGGCCTTTGAGTTCCGCGACCAGGGCCTGGGCCTTTTCAGGGTTGGCCCAGAAGTCGGGGCCGGCCATCACGCGCTCGATCTCCTCAGCGCGGGCCTGTTTGCCGGCGTAGTCAAAGGGAGTCCCTCAGTTGGAGGAGGCGCTGTTGGATCGCCTCGGCACGATCCAAGGTCTCTTTTTCCATCCGAAGTCCTCCGAAATGGGGAAATTGTGCTTCCTGACGAATTATAACGCATTTGCGTGTTGCCAGAAGAGCGGCTGGAGCCGGCCACGCAGGCCCCCCTGCGTGGGCCGGACGGGCGTTAGGACGATTGGGTCTTGGCTTGCCGTTGGGCAACCGGTGCTTGTTTTCGGGCAATTGCGATGTGACAGGGGTAGTCCACGGGCCGCTCGTCGGAAATTGCGGCCGCGACGGTGCTCGTTTTCGGGGATTTGCGATCGGCATTGGGGGGGTTGAGATGCTACATCTGAAATTTGAGATTTGAGATTTCCGATTTGAGATTAGGCATTCGTCATTTGGCCTTTCGACATTCGTCGTTCCGCCCAGGGGCATGCTTGCCGAGCACGCGCCTGTGTGGCCGGTCATTGTGACTTGGTCCTTGGGATTTGGTCATTGGGATTTGCTTCGACATTCGTCATTTGGCCTTTCGGCATTCGTCATTCGATGTCTCGTCCTCCGGCGTTTCGCGGGCTCCGTGCGTGCTTGACACGCGGTACCCCCACTGACGGTGGATCTGGTGCAGCACTTGCTAGGTCATAGCCTGGCAAGTAGAATTAACTGACTGACTGGTCCGTCCGAAGGATTCGCCCATGGCCCGTGAACCCGTCACGCAGCGGCCCCGGGGGCGGCCCGCTGACCTGGCCCTCCGCAAGCGCCGCGAGGAACAGATACTCGATGCTGCGGCCCGGCTCTTCGCCCAGCGGGGCTATGACCAGGCCAACACCCAGGAGTTGGCCGACCGCCTCGGTGTCGGCAAGGGGACCCTCTATCGCTACTTCCCCAGCAAGCGGGAGCTTTTCCTGGCCGCCGTGGACCGGGGCATGCGGCGCCTGCGGGCGTATGTGGACGCGGCCATGGAGGGTATCGAGGACCCGTTCGAGCGGGTCGCCGCCGCCACCCGTGCCTATCTGGAATTCTTCAATACGCACGCCGAGTTCGTGGAGCTGTTGATCCAGGAGCGGGCCCAGTTCAAAGATCGCCCCATGCCCACCTATTTCGTCTATCGCGAGGCGAACATCGGGCGGTGGCGGGCACTGTTGGAATCGCTGATCGCCCAGGGACGGGTCCGGCCGTTGAATGTCGAACGGATCACGGAAGTCATCAGCGATATGCTGTACGGCACGATGTTCGCCAACTACTTTTCGGGACGGAAACGGCCGCCGGCCCCCTCCGAGCCGCATCCGTGAAACGAAGCCGCCTCAGGCGACCAGCAGGCCGCTCTGCTCGCGGGAGCGGGCCGCCCGGAAGGCCTCCTCCGCGGTCCGGAACACCCGCAGGCGCGCGTGCACCGCG
>JBBIQF010000293.1:3808-7976 GCA_037442445.1 Planctomycetaceae bacterium | reverse complement strand
TGTTTGCGCACCACGTGGGGCCTTCTGAGCACCTTGCGGCTGCCGCCCGTGCGATGATTCTGCGCCGATCCAGGCCCCCATGCGGCCACGGCCTGGCCTACACGGTGCCGGGCACAGCGCGGATGCGGCCCTGGGCGGGGAAGAACTCGGGCACCACGCCGAAGCGGTCGATCTGGGCCGCCGCCAGGATGTCCTCCTTCCGGCCTAGGCGCGCCAGCCGCCGGCCTGCAAGCCCTTTGCGCAACTCGCCGGCCAGCAGTTCTGGCGGCAT
The DNA here is from genome assembly GCA_037442445.1 of Planctomycetaceae bacterium. Classification (GTDB taxonomy): domain Bacteria; phylum Planctomycetota; class Planctomycetia; order Pirellulales; family Thermoguttaceae; genus JANLFZ01. Next base: position 7,705 of record JBBIQF010000293.1, on the reverse strand, counting down.
CGGCTCGGCCCCGCGCGAATACGGCAGGGGGAAGGAAAAGGTCCAGTTCTCGTAGGCGGTAACGGCCTGGGCATTCAGCTCCACGCCCCCGGGCTGGATGGCCTGGAGCCGGCCTACCAGCATCCCGGCCAATAGCACGTCGTCGCGCGTGACCTGCCCATCGGCGCCCGCGCAGAGGAGGTGGATGCGGTCTTCGCCGGCCAGTTCCGTCACCACCGCCGAGGCGTTCAAGAAGCCCCCGATCAGCACCCGGCGGGCTGCCCGGGCACGCCAAAGGGCACGCGTCCCGTTGGAGGTGGTGAAAACGATCGTCTTGCCCGCCACCTTGTCGGCCGAGTATTCGCCGGGCGAATTGCCCAAGTCGAATCCTTCGATAGGCAGGCCATCGCGCTCGCCGCCCAGCAGGCATTGCCCGGCCGGCAGCGTGGCGGCCAGTTGCCGGGCCTCGTCCACCTCCTGGCAGGGAATGATTTCCCGCGCTCCGGCCGCCAGCGCCGTGATCATGGTGCTCGAAGCACGCAGCACGTCGATCACGACGACGGCATCGCCGGCCAGCTCCTCTTCGGCCACGTACTGCGGAAGAGCATATACCCGAATGATCGCAAACATGGCGATGACCTGCCGGGTTGGGCCCAAGGGTCGCGCATCCGGCCACCGCGCCGGACGCGGGACGAGTTGCTATCGCCTTTATCGTACCATATCTTGGTCCTTGGCCGGCCGGCAGGACCTGGCCTGGGGCCTTTGCATTGGGGGGCCCCGGGCAGAACCATCACTTGGGTGGGGCCACAAGATGTGCCCCGGGGGGACAACTCACAGTAATAGCGGCACCGTTTGGCAAAGGAGCGTCACCATGTATCGCGCGGGTTTCCATCGCTTGGCGATCGCGGCGTTTGTTTGCAGCGGTTTGGCATGGCAGGCGGCAGGGGCGGCGGAGTCGGCGGCCCCGGCCGGCGAGGCGCAGGAGGGATTCGTCTCGCTGTTCGATGGCCGGACGCTCAAAGGCTGGCACGTCAGCAGCAAGACCGGACACGGCACCGGCGGGCGCTGGGTGGTCGAGCAAGGGGCGATCGTAGGGAGCCAGGATCGGCCCGGCAACGGCGGCATCCTGCTGACCGATGCCCAATTCGGCGATTTCGAGGTGGTGCTGGAGATGAACAACGATTTCGGCCCCGATAGCGGCCTGTTTCTCCGCAGTACCGAAAAGGGCGAAGCCTACCAGGCCATGATCGACTACCACGGGGGCGGGAACCTCATGGGCATTTACGGCGAAGGGCTTTCCGGCGGCATCAGCGTGCGGAACTTCCGGTTCCTGGACCGCCCCGACCGCATCGCCGAGGTCCCCGGCCCGCAGCCGCTGCCGGTATCGCCGCAGCGCTGGCCGAGCTTCTGGAAACACGGCCAATGGAACGAGCTGCGGGCCCGCATCGTGGGCAATCCGCCGACGATCACCACCTGGATCAACGGCGTGAAGTTCCTCCAGTGGAGCGATAATCAGAAACGCCACCCCGATCGCGGAGCCATCGGGCTGCAGGTCCACGGCGGCGGCGATTTCACGCGGCAATTCGTGCGGTACCGCAATATCCGGGTGAAACCACTCCCTTGATGCGCTCCGCGGGGCAAGGTGCGGGTTGCGGCCGGGATCGCCAGCGGCTAGCATGGGGCATGATACGATTCCCACTTGCGGCAGGAGGAACCCAGGCATGCGCTGCAGGGTCTATGTTGCCGGCGTGGGTTTGTGCGGTTTGGCGATCATGCTGGGCGCCGGTGCGATGTTCGCGCTGGTCGCGGCGGCCAGAGCCACGCCTCAAGCGGCCAAGCAGCCGGGCCCCGAGACGCCGGCGGTGCCCGGGCAGGCGGCCAGTGCCCCGGCGCAGGCCACCTGGCCGGAGTTCCACGGCCCCGACCGGACCAACATCTCGCCCGAAACCGGCCTGCTGAAACGCTGGCCCCCCGGCGGCCCCCCCTTGGTCTGGAAGTTCTCCGAGTGCGGGCAGGGGTACTCCGGCGTTGCGATTGCCGAAGGAAAAATCTACACCGCCGGCGACTTCGGCGATCGCGAGTTCGTGCTGGCCTTGGACCTCGATGGCAAGCTGCTATGGAAAACGCCCAACGGCCAGGCGTGGCACGGTGCCAGCCCCGGCTCGCGGACCACGCCCACCTACCACCAGGGGCGGCTGTACCACATGAATCCCCACGGCCGGTTGGCTGCCTTCGAAGCCGCCAGCGGCAAGGAACTCTGGGCCGTGGACCTCAAAGAACGCTTCGATGCCCAGTTCGGCGTCTGGGCCCTGGCCGAAAACGTCGTGGTCGAAGGAAACAAGGTCCTCTGCCTGCCCGGGGGCCCCAAAGGCCGGGTGGTGGCTCTGGACAAGCACACCGGCCAGACGCTCTGGGCCAATACCGAAATCGAGGACACCGCGGCCTACTGCTCGCCCACGGTGGTGACCCATGCGGGCCGGCGGCAGCTCCTCACCATGACCCAAAAGCTGGTGCTGGGGGTAGATGTGGAGACGGGCAAGCTGCTGTGGTCGGCGCCCTTCGTCCCCAAGTCGCCGCAGAATGCTCTGACCCCCGTGTACCACGACGGCTACGTGTTTGTGGCCTGCGGGCACTCCACCGGCGGCACGCTGTTCCGCATCGACCAGGAGGCCAAGACGGCCAGGGTCGTCTGGCACCGCCAGGACCTCGATAACTGCCACGGCGGAGCGTTGCTGATCGACGGCAAGCTCTTCGGCTGCGGCTGCCGCATGGGCGGGCGCAACTTCTACTGCGTCGATTTCCTCACCGGGCGCTCGCTGAAGCTCGACAAGTCGCTCGGCAAGGTGGGCATCACCGCGGCCGACGGCATGATCTACGCCCTCAACCACCGCGGCACCGTGTCGCTTCTGGCAGTTACCCCCGATGGATTCGAGATCGCCAGCCAGTTCGAGCTGAAAAAGAGGCCCGACAACACGTACCTGGCCCATCCGGTGGTCTGCGGCGGCCGGCTGTATCTGCGGTGCGACAACGACCTGTGGGCGTACGACATCCGGGCCAAATCGCCGAGCCTATAAGGTGCGGCAGACCAAGCCGCCGGAGACGGCACGGAGCAGGGAGCGGGGAGCCCGGAGCAGGGAGGGGCACGCGCCTTACCGACTTGGTAATCGGCACTTGGTCATTGGTCCTTGGTCATTGGTCCTTGGTGCTTGCCCCTTTGGCCATTCGTCATTCGACTTTCGACATTCGTCATTCGTCATCCGCCGTTGCCGCTCCACCGGCAGGTTAAACCGGCTGGCCGCCGTGACGCTGCGCGCCGGCGTGGGGTATGATTGGACCAAAGCCACTGGCGGGCGGGGAAACCGTCCACCCCCCTCTGCCGGCTGGAATTGTCCCCGCTTCTAGTGTATCCTGTCCATAGGTCGCGCCGTGAAACTCCTTGAAACCCTCAACAACCTCATCGGGGCCCTGGTTTCGGTCGCGGTCCTGGCTTTTCTGGCCGTCGCTGCCTGGTTCGGTTACGAGACGTTTTACGTCCGGCAGTCGCTCCAGCGGGACTTGGCGGCCAAAGAGCAGGAAATCCAGCGCCTGGGCAAGGAACTGGAGGCCAAACAACGGGAGATCGCCCGGCTGGAAACCGCGGTCCGGCTGCTGAAGGTGGACCATCGGTTGGCCTACCTCGACGTGCTCCAGCAGCAAGGGGGCGAAAAAGAGGGGAACCTGCACACCACCCTCCGCTTCACCGAGGTGGATCAGCAAGGCAACCCGCTCCAGCAGCGGGAGTTCACCATCCAGGGCGACGTGGTGCATGTGGATGGGTTGGTGGTGAAGTTCGAGGATCGGAGCATCGAGGAAGCCGACCCGCTCCGCTCCACGTCGCTGTTTCTGTTCAAGCGGGTCTACGGCGACAAGCAGAAGCCC
>JBBIQF010000293.1:0-3798 GCA_037442445.1 Planctomycetaceae bacterium | reverse complement strand
GTTCTCCATCGACCGGCAGGGGGCCCAGCCCGCCGCCTACGCCACGGGCCGGCCCATGTCGGACTTCGAGCGGGAAATCTGGGACAAGTTTTGGGAATACGCCAACGATGCCGAAAAGCAGGCCAAGGCGGGCATCCGGGCGGCCCATGGCCAGGGGGTGTATCAGAAGGTGGTGCCGGGCAAGCGCTACCGGCTGCAACTGCGGGCCTCGGATGGCCTTTCGCTGGTGCCGGAGGATGCCCCGAAACCCACGGGCCCGGCCTTCTAACCTCGCCCAGGGCAAGCCGTTGCGCCACGTCTAGGGCAAGGCCCGCCGCGGCCGGACGAGTAGGCTGCGCACTCTGCACGCACGCCAACCGGCCACGCCTGCTGCCAGGCAGGTCGGCATGGTTCGCCCCGTTCCGTCGGATCCGGCGTGATGCGCGGGGGTGCGGAGCACCACCTACTTGCTTGAACGGCCGCTTCGGCCCCCGGTAGAATTACCATGTTCACCATCTAAGCGCCAAAGGGTCATGCCAGAGGACTACTACCAGATTCTGGGGGTGCGGCGGGACGCCTCGCAGGCCGAGATCCAAAAGGCCTATCGCGAGCTGGCCCGCAAGTATCATCCCGACATGAACCCCGGCGACAAAGACGCCAAGAAAAAATTCCAGCGGATCCAGAATGCGTTCGAGGTACTCAACGATCCCAAGAAGCGGGAGATGTACGACCGCTACGGCAGTTCGTTCGAGACTTTTCGAGCCGGGGGTCCGCGGGGCGGCACCACCTGGAGCACGGGGCCCGAGGGCGGATTCGCGTTCGAGGATATCGACCTGAGCCAGTTCTTTGGCGAGCGGTTTGGAGGGGCGGGGATCGACCTGGGCGAGATATTCAACCAGTTCCGCCGGGGAGCCAGCACGCGCAGCCGCACCACGACCCGGCAGCGCCGCGGCGCCGACCTGGAGCACGAGATCACCATCCCCTTCACCACGGCGGTAACCGGGGGAGAGGTCGAGTTCCGCGTGCTGCGCCCCTCCGGGCAGGCCGAGACCATCGCCGTGAAGATTCCGCCGGGCATTGAGGACGGCAAGCGGATTCGCCTCCGGGGGCAAGGCGAGCGGATCGAGGGGGGCACGGCCGGCGATCTGTTGCTGACGGTCCACGTGGAGCCGCACGCGTGGTTCCAACGCAAAGGCAACGACCTGATCGTGCGGGTGCCGGTGACGCTGGCCGAGGCGGCCCTGGGGGCCAAGGTGGACATTCCCACGCCCACGGGTACGCTCTAGCTTCAGGTCCAGCCGGGCACCTCCAGCGGCCAGAAGCTGCGGGTGCGGGGCTACGGGGTAGCGCCGCGGAGCGGGCCGGCCGGCGATCTGTTGGCCGAAATCCAGATCGTCCTGCCCAAAACGCTCGGCGAGTCGGAGCGCGAGGCCATCCGGCAGATCGACCGCCACCACCCGCTGGACCCCCGCGCGAACTTGCGATGGTAGTTCGATGGCCGGCCAAGAGTTCCCCCGCGCGCTGCGTATCCGCCGCCAGGCGGATTTTCAAAGGGTATTCCGATTGCGGTGCGCGGCAGGCGACGACCGGCTGATCGTGTTCGGCTGCCCCAACGAACTGCCGTACTCCCGGTTGGGCCTTTCGGTATCGCGCCGGGTGGGCAAAGCGGTGGTCCGCAACCGCTGGAAACGGGTCATTCGCGAAGCCTTTCGGCTATCGCGCCCGCAACTGCCCTCGGGGCTGGACCTGGTGGTGATGCCCAAGCCCGAGGCCCAACCCCGGCTGGCCGAGGTGATGGAATCCCTAGCCCGATTATCGCGCCGGCTGGCACGGCGCCTGGAGGTCAACCGGCGATGAAGTGGCTTGCGGGCCTGGCGCGGGCGGTTATGCTCGTCCCCTCGTGGGTGCTCATCGGCCTGGTACGCGTGTACCAGTGGACGCTGAGCCCTCTTCTGGGCGGCCAGTGCCGGTTCTACCCCACGTGCAGCAATTACTTCATCGAGGCGGTGCGCAAGTACGGCGCGGTGCGGGGAGCGCTGCGCGGCATCGGGCGGATCTGCCGCTGCCACCCGTTCCATCCCGGCGGCATCGACCCGCCGTAAGCCTCGCCTTGCGCCCGGTGCTCCGCTGCGGTAGCGGGGCGGGTTGGGCATCCTGACGCAAAGCGCTTACGGCGCCACCTGTTGCAGGAACCGCAACATGCGGGCTTCCAGCATGCGCCAGTCGGCACCAAAGACCGCCTGGAAGTCGGCCAGGCGCTCGGCCCGCGTATACCGGCGGAATGGATCGCGCTGGGCCGTGCGGGCAAGGTATCGGGCGTAGGCCTGCGCCTGCGTCTCGCAGAGGTAGTAGGTCAGGGCCCAGGCCTCGGCATAGGCCGGCACCGCCGCGGTGCGGAACAGCTCGTCGTTGACCACCAACTCTTGCAGCAATTCGGGGCGGTGCTGCGGCAGCACGTGGGTGCGGAAGTCGGCAAGCCTGCGGGGATTGACCCGGCTGAAAGCCGCGCCCGAGGGGTCTTTTTCCCACACGGCCGGGGTTTCGAACAGCGTGGCCAGTCCCTCGGCCAGCCAAAGTGGCGGGGGGCTCAGCCGGCTGTGCAATCCGGTGTTGAACGCCACCTGGTGGGTGGCCTCGTGGAACACGACCGATAGGTCTTGCAGCCCGGCAGCCGGGGGTTGGCCCGCCCCGGGATCGAACAGCACGATGCGGTTCGAGGCAATCTCGTAGTAACCGGCGATATTCTGCCCAGGGCGAAGCCCCTGGTGGCCCGCGTGCCGCAAGAAATCGGCCCGATCGCGGCAGACCACGCCCACCAGCGGAAACGGCGGCTCCTGGAGCACCAATCCCCGGACGGCAAAATAGCGGACCAGTCCCCGGTAGAGTTGCTCGAATCGCTCGGCCCAGCGGTCCCGCTGACCCGCCGGGTGCGCTACCAGATAGTGCCCTGTGCCCGTCACCTCGTATCCCGGCCCCAACTCGCGGAGCAGTATCGCCCGGAACTCGGACGGGCCGTAGGCGCGGAACCGGCCGGCCGAGCGGCGGAAACCGGCAACCTCGCCCAAAGCCACGTTCCACAGCCGGCCATCGCGGCCCAAGAGAAGCGCCTGAGCGGAGTTCCAGGCTAGCGGGCAGCCCTCGATCCATTGGCCGTGGAGCTGGAGTTCCAGCATCGCCTCGGCCGGCGCTGCGGCAGCGGGGCTGGCCGTTGCGGCGGCCACCACGAGGCCCAGGGCGGATAGGAACTCGCTTCGGGGCATCGGCGTCTTGGCGCGGCATGCCAGGGGGCCGCGGTCTGTGAGTCGGATGTGGGATACGGGGTTTGCCCGTCGTGGGCGGCAGCTTGGAGGCGAAACGAGCCGGCGTCGCGCGGCGGTGACTTGCCGGCGGTGCCTTGCTATTGCAACTCTACCTTGCCCGGTGGGCCGGTTGGGCCAGCGCCGGATTCGCAATGGCCGGGCAAGCACCTCGGGCGTTCCCCAGCGGCACGGCCGGCCGATGGCAACTCTGCTGGTGTGGATTCAAATAGGGCCGGGCTTGGAAATTATGGCTTGAGGGCAAGTTACAGGCCGGCCAACTCGTCTGGACATCACCACCCCGATCCAGTAAAAGCCGGTCCCCTGCAATGGGGCGTGTAGAATCTGAAGCTTCTCGCCACTTTGACACGCCAATCATCTTGGAACCGATGGCCAATGTCGGGCGAAAGTACAATCGCGGCAGTGGGTTAGGCCATGCCCGCCGAGGCGGAGCCCTTGCGCGACGGGCCCGATGCGGGGCGGCAATTGCCGCGGTCCTGGCCGTGGGGCTGGGGTTGGCGGG
>JBBIQF010000292.1:0-7978 GCA_037442445.1 Planctomycetaceae bacterium | reverse complement strand
CTCGGCCATTGGTCATTGGTGCTTGGTCATTGGTCATTCGACATTCGTCATTTGGGTTTCGTCATTCGTCACTCGGCATTCCAGCCCGAGGCGTGCGTGCAGAGCACGCACCCTACGTGCGCCAGGTGGCCTGCGGCGCCGGCCCCCTTGTCGAGCGGTTGCCGGCCGGTGGACAGCCCGGATAATTACCCAAAGGGCTTTTGGCCCTTTCTTGCCGCCTCCCTTCCTGTTCCTTCCTGTTTTGCCCGCCGTATGCACCAGGAGAAGGCTTTGCCGGACCCCTTGTTGTCCGAACGTGCCCGCCGCACGGCCTTGGGGGTGGTGTTTGCCACGGTATGTGTCGATCTGTTGGGCTTCGGCCTGGTGATGCCGCTGTTGCCGGTGTATGGGAAGGAGCTTTTGGCCGGCTACAGCGCATCGAGTGCGGGATGGATTCTGGCCCTGTTGATGGTCAGCTTTTCGGTCATGCAGTTCGTTTTTGCACCGGTATGGGGGCGGATCTCGGACCATGTGGGGCGGCGGCCGGTGCTGTTGGCCAGCCTGGCGGCTTCGGCGGTGTGCTATTGGCTGTTCGGGCTGGCCTCGGTCAGGGGGAGCCTGGGGTGGATGTTCGCGGCCCGCATCGGGGCGGGTATTTCCAGCGCGACGATTCCCACCGCCCAGGCGTACATTGCCGATGTCACCACGCCGCAGCAGCGGGCGCGGGGCATGGCACTGGTCGGGGCGGCCTTTGGGCTGGGGTTTACGCTGGGGCCGCTGGTGGGCGTGGTGGCCTTGGGCATCGAGGGCCAAAGGTCCGCGCCGGCGGCCTTGAGCGCCTGGCCCGGCTACTTGGCCGGGGCTTTGTCGGCGCTGGCCCTGGTGGTGGCGTGGTTTTTCTTGCCGGAGCCGGCCCGGATTGGCCCCGTGCCGGGCTGGCACCGGGGTTTCGATTGGCGGGGGCTGCGCCAGGCCTTGGCGGTCCCTTCGATTGGGCGGTTGCTGGCCGCCGCCTTTCTGGCGGTGTTCGCGCTGGCGAGTTTTGAAGGCACCATTTCGCTTGGCATCGATGCCAAGCTGGCCGAGCAATCGCGATTGGGGATGGCATCGGCCGGACTGGGCCACCACCAGCGCCTGCTGTTGTTGTTCGCGTACATCGGGCTTATCCAGTGCCTGGTGCAGGGGGTGGTGGTGCGGCGGTTGGCCAGCCGGCTGAGCGATGCCCGGCTGGCCGGGGCCGGGGCCCTGTTGGCCTTGGCCGGCTTCGTGTTCTTGGCGATTGCCGTGGGGCCAGGGGTATCGGGCACGGCGGGGCTGATGGTGGCCTCGGCGGTGCTGGTGGCGGGCCTGGCGTTTGTGTTTCCTGCCGTGCAATCGCTCATCTCGCGCCGGACCAGCCCCAGCGAACAAGGCGGCGTGCTCGGCGCCGGCGAGAGCATCAGCTCGGTGGCCCGCATTACCGGCGTGTTCTTCGGCGTGCGGGCGTTCAAACAGGCCGCCGGGCTGCCGTATTGGTCCTCGGCGGTGCTCATGGCCATGACTCTGGGGTTGGTGCTGGCCGCGGTCCGGGCCGGGCGAGATTGGGTACAAGTGGAAAGTTGATTCGCCTGGCGGGCCGGGCAGTCGCCCCATCGCAAGCGATTGCGCACAAGGCGGGCCGTTTTGCAAAACGATCCCCACTGCGGCAGACACCGTGCCCTGCGCCGGGGGCCCCTGCCCCGGGGGCGGCCGGCCGTCAGCTTTTCGGCAGCCGGCCGACACTGGATTGGAAGTACTTGCGGCGCCGCTGGGCGGCGGCTGCGTCGGCCTGGCTGTGCTGGCGCTGGAGGTCGGTGAGATTCGCCTGGCAGTAGCGGCAGCCCACGGTCTCCAGGTGGAAACGGAAGTACGCGGCAGCGTCCTCCGGCAGGGTGCCGAGGAGGTATTCGGCCCACTGTTGGCGCGTGGGGCAGCTCAGGCGGTGGCGGCGCCAGATCGCGCCGATCGACAGCACGCCCGCGTCCCGGCAGGCCAGCACGGCCGCCAGTTCGGCCGAAAGGGCTGGATCGCTCCGCAGGGCCTTTTCGATGCGTGCCATCTCCTCGGCCGGCAACGCCTCGTCCAGGTAGGCCTCCAACTCTCGGCGGGTGATGGCGGACATGGTGGAACCCGTGTGCGGTTTGGCGGCTGGGCTGCGGGCTATTGAGCGGCGCAGCCCGGCCGGGGTCAAGGGGTTTCGTAAAGTTCGGGAAACAGTTCCTGCGGGAGGTCCTGTTGGCGCACAGCGGCACGCAGCCGGGCCAGGCACTCGAACTTCTGGCTGGCGACGGCTTGTTCGGAGATATTCAAGCGGCGGGCGACCTCTTTGTTGGTCATGCCGCGCACAAAGAGGAGTTCGGCGCAGGCCAGCTTGTGCCATTGGCCGCGATTCTTCCAGCCGGCGATGATTTCGGCCAGGGCGTGGGCCAGGGCCGCCTCTTGCCATTGCCGGCGCTCGCCGCTGCGGGCGATGCTGCTGGGGGCCCTGGCCTTGCCGGGCACATCGGCCCCGGACTGGCTTTCCGGCCAAGGCGCCAGCGGCACGGCGGGGCGGCGCCCCTGGCGCCGCAAGTAGTCGGTGAGCTTGTGTGCCGCGATGGAAAACAGGAAGCTCTCCAGGCGCTGGCGATCGTCGTAATGGGGGAGGCTGGTGAGAAAACCCAGGAAGGTTTCTTGCACCACATCTTCAGCCGAAGCACGGTTGCCTGTGCGGCTTTCGACGAAGGCCAGCAGCCGGCCCTCGAAGCGCGCGATAAACTCTTCCCACGCGTCGGCCTGGCCGGCGCGAATACGCTGGATCAGCAGTTGGTCGGTCGATAACGGCGCCATCAGGCCAGCATGGCCCAGCCCGCGGCCACAACCCCCAGTATGGCGGCCCCCGCGGCCAGCCGCAAGCGCCAGCGGTAGCGCCCGCCTGTGGCCAGGTCGAGCCTGAGGTATGCCCACGCTGCGGCCAGCAGCGCCAGCACCCCCGCCAGGATCAGCCCCAGGCGCCCCACGCGGTGCTGGACCAGGCGCTGGTGCGCGGCCTCGTCGATGCGGGCGTTGCACTTGCCGTCGAACACCAACAGGGCGTGCAGGCGGACCATCGGCCCGACCGACGATTCATACGCCTCTTCCCACTGGGCCCGCACGACCTCGCGCAACAGGAACTCCAAGGGCAGTTCGATTTGGGCGGCCAGGGCCTCGTCGCCCAGATACAAGGCGACATACTGGGCCACCGCTTGCCGAACCACCTCGGGCAACTGCCGCTGGCACTCCAAGGGCGTGGCGAACGGGTCGGTCGCCACGCTCACTTGATAGCCGTCTTGAGTACGCCGGGGCGAAGCGCCGACCCACTCGGGACGCGATGCGGAGGTCGCCGCGGCCGGCTTTGACGCCGCTGCCTGGCCCATTTGTGCATCGGGGGCCTCTGCGCCCATGGGCACCTCAGCCGCCTCGGCATGCAGAGGGCCCGGCGGTGCGGGGGGTGGCTCTTCGACCTCGGCCTGGGTGTGTGGACCTTGGGTCGCCTTGCCTGTAGCCAGCGACCAGGAAGGGATAGGCTGGCCCGGGTGCGGCAGCCCCTCGCGCAGCACCATACCCAGGCGCGGGGGCAAGGAATCCACCGCGGGCTCCATGACCAAAGGCGCCAGCATCACATAGCCCGCAATGGCCAAGATTACCGCAACCAAAGGCAGCGCCAGCAACACCCCGATGCCCGCCATGCGAGTGCGCCGATGGGCGATCAAGGCGATGAGGCCTCCGGCCAAGAACAGGGAGAGCACTAGCGCCACAAGTGGAAAAACGAGGAAGGCGCTCATGGCAAGGGCTCCCGTCACGTAGGGGTAGGTTGGGGCGCTGGGGTCAAAGCAAGACAAAAGGGCAGCACGACCTCTGGTGGCATTTGTCCGTTGTCCAGCCAGCGGCGGTGCGGGCTGGTTGCACACCGGTGGCCCGGCGCGGGGCATCGCCAGCTTATCCCGGCGGCAGTCGCCCGCGCTTCGGCACCAGGGGGCTGCACAACTGGATGGCCACCGACATGGTGCACGCGACCATCATCAACCAGTTCGAAGGGAATCGCCACAGTTCGGCCACCAGCCAGGCCAGGGCCACGGAGACCAGCAGGGACCACAATCGCATCCGCGCCGCGCGCAGCGGGTCGCATTGGCGCCACCAGGCATTGACGGCAAACAGGGTGGCGAACACGGCCAGGTAGGCCATCAGGTACGGCTGGCCACCAGGGCCATAAAACAAACTCGGCGCGCGAGAGCGTGAGACGGCCGAAAGCTTCGGGTCGGGCAGCAGCGCCACTTCCAGCCCGCTGGCCAAGGCGTAAGCGGCGGCGCCCAGGGCCAATCCGACGACCAGCAGGATGAATCGCCGGACCATGGCATCGCCGTGCCGGCCTTCCCAGACCTTTCCGGGGATGAGCACGGCCCAGGTGCCTGCAAGCCCCACGACGGCCAGCCAGGCCGCCTGCTCCAGCCGCGGTTCCCAGCCCCGAAAACCATTGACCAGCACCATGACCACGGTCATCACCAGCACCACGGGGGCGGCGGCGAGCATCGAGCCTAGCAGCTCGGCCACCCGATGGCGCACGGGCTTCAGGACCAAGGCTTCGCGGGGCTGGGCGTGGGGGCCTCGTTGGCCCGCTTGGGCCTGGGGCGGGCTGGCCGCGTGGGAGCCGCCGGGCGCGCTTTCAGATGCCCAGGGGCCAGCCCCCGGTGGCGGGCCGGCGCCGGGTGGCGGTCCCGGCCCGTAGGGAGGCCCGAACGGGGGCCCGGGTCCCGGAGCACCGGCCCAGGGCTGCGGACCCGGCGGCACGGCGGGCGCGGGAGCCCGCGGCAGCACCATCGCCAGTATCGCGCGGATCATGGCGTAGGCGGCATAAAACCCCAACGCCATGACGGCAATCGGCAGTAGCCCCTGAGCGAAAACCAGCAACAGGATCAGCCCTGCCGCCAAGATCGCCACTTTCACCGGCGTGTTCTTGGATTGGTTCCAACTGCGTGCCGCCTTTCGGCCCAGGTCGCCAAGCCAGCGGAAGATGGGTTCATCGGTAAGCCACTGGCCGGCGGTCCCGCTGGCCGAGCCCGGCGCGCCGGGCAGCGTAGGGGCTGTGCCCCGGCCGGCATCCGCAAAGGCCACGCGGGTGAGCACTTCGGGCTGCACGGGGGGCGGCAGGCCGGCCGCCATTTGCTCGACCGATGCGAACCGCCGTGCCGGGTCCTTTTCTAAAGCCCGGGCCACCACCGCCTGGAACGGTTCCGGTAGCATGGACACATCGGGTGGCGTGGTGAGGTGTTTCATCAGCACTTCGCCCACGCTTTCGCCCTCGAAGGGGACCCGGCCGGTCAGCATCTCGTAAAGGATGACCCCCAGGGCGTAAATGTCGATCTCCTTGCAGTAGAGCCCGTTGGCGATCTGCGGGGCCATGTAATGCACCGTGCCCACGCTTTCGGTATGGCCGCTGCGGCGGCTGCACGAGATGAACTTCGACAGCCCATAGTCGCCCACCTTCACGATACCCTGGTCGGAAAAGATGTTGGCCGGCTTCAGGTCGCGATGCACCACGCCGTGGTCGTGCAGATAGGCCACGCCGGCGGCCATGCCGTGGAACCAGGCCAGGGCTTGCTGCACGGGCAGGCCGTGGGGATGCGTGGCCAGCACCTGCTCCAGGCTGTCGCCGGTCACATATTCCATCACCACCCAGTGGTCGCCCTGGTCGTCGCGCCGCAGGTCGAAGATGGCCAGCAGATTGGGATGTTTCAGGTTCAGGCAATGGCGCACGCCGCGGAGTTCGACCTCCAGATTGCGGCGGATGAGTTTCAGGGCCACCTCTTTGCCGCCATCGGTCAGGGCGTAGTACACCTCGCCGAAACCGCCATGGCCGATGCCCCGCTTGATGGTCATTCCCGGCAGGGGCCGGGCCCCGCTGGGGTAGATGAACCGCCGGGCGCCGGGCGGGTCGCCGGGTTTGCCGGGCAGGGATCGCGGACCGGAGGCAGCGGTTGCCGGCTTTTCGGCTCCGGGTTCCATGGCATCCACCAAGGCGTTCATGGGAGCGACCCTCATTCATTGTACCGTGGTCGGGCCGGGGGTGCCCCTTACAGGGGCTCCAGTCGCATGGCGAAGTGGGGGCCGGCGATGCGCGAGTCGGGGCCTATTTGGGCGCGGTCGCGGCCGGGCCGGCCGTCCACCTCCAGCGCCCCTGCGGTGCGGCAATACAAAGCGTCGTCCACGCGATACAGGGTGACTTCGGCGGGCCAGTCCGGGCAGACGATGTGGCTCCGCGGCGCGGGGCCCAGGACGCACACATCGGCCAACAGCAGCACCGCATCCACCGAAGGCTGCGTGCGATGATGGCTGGCGAACTCCAGCCGGGCCGTGGCACTCAGCGCGTGCGGCCGGCGAAACACCAGCCGGACCACGGAACCCAACTGAATCCGCGAGCCGTCGCGGAGCAAGGCCGCGTGGACCACCGGCCGGCCATCCACATACGCCTCGCGCACCGCCTCGATCAGATACCCCTCGCTGTCGCGGCGGATGCGGGCATGGCAGGTGGCCAGGTCGGCCAACAGTGGCACATCGGCCACCGGCGAGGTGCTCCGCCCCAGCACCACCTCATCGCCCAGGCAGACCCAGAAACCGCCCACCGCGTCCACCCAAAGCAGGAACCGCCGGGTGCCGACAGCGTTTGAAAAACCCATGGCCAATGCTTTCCACAAACCGGGCTGCTGCCTGATCATGGCGGGTCACCGTGTACTGCGTCTTGCCGGCAAGGCTTATGGGAGGCTGGGGCCGTTGGCCCAAAAAGACCCGGCCGGCCCGCCAGCGAAGAGGCCGAGACGGCCACGCCCCACAACCCGCCGAGGCGGCCAGGACGGCCGCCCACAACTCGCCCCGGCCAGCCGTGACGGCCTCAACGCCCCGCCAGCGCATCGCTTGCCGGCTGCGATGCGGCGAAGTACCGGTCCACCTCCTCCAGAATATCGCCGCCGGCCGGGCCATGCAGCGGAATCTCGCCCTGCATGGTGCCTTCGGCCGCCAGCAACTTTTCCGACACCTCCAGCCGGGTGCGGAGATCGTCGATCAACTCTTTGACGCGGCCAAGCTGGCTATCGTCCAGCACCGTTTCCGAGGTGGTTTCCACAGCCGCCAGCATCTGCCGCTGCGCCTCCAGGCGTTCCACCTCGACCTCGAGCTGGCGCCGGGCAGCCAGCATGCCTTCGAGCCGCTGCCGGTTCGCCTCGACCGTTTGCTGCCGCGTTTCGTGCAGCTTGCGCCACTGGGCCACCGCGGCCTCGCCGGTCTTGTAGCGCTCGAACCGGTTGGCCAGGTCCTGCCGCACCTGGGCCGCCGTGTACTTCCGCCCCCCGTACTCGAACGTTTCCTTCCCCTTGCCGCTTTCCAGGTCCTTCTTGAGCCGGAGGATGTCCTCTTTTTCTTTAGCCAGGCGGGTCTCCAGCCGGGCGATCCGCTCCTCCAGGTGCTTCAGCTCGACCTCGTCCTTGGCGATCGCGTGCATGTTGCGGCGGACCTCGGGCTCGAGGTCGCGAATCATCTGCCGGGCCCGCTGGATTTCGAACTCCACCGGAACACTGGTCCGGACTGCGCCTTTGACCGCCGCGGCCGATGCCCGCAAGTAACTCAGCGTATCGCGCCCAAACAACAGCAAGCCCACACCAAGGGCTACGCCTACACCAATCAACAGCTTTTTGAACATCGCGCGTCCTCCTATCCTTTGGCCAAAGAGCATCTACCGCTTTGGGGGGCCACGGAAAGCGATCCCCGTGCCCCAGGGGGTTATTCGCCCGAGCAAGCGGAATATTGGGGGCGCCGAACGAAGACCGGGCGACCGCTGGGCGCACGGGCTCCAGCGGGAAGCGGAGCCCCCTGAAGGGGGCTGACATTGCAGGTGATTGCGAAGCCAGCGTGTCGTCTGCGGCCGAACCCGGCCTGAAGGCCGGGCCTATGGGCCGCCTGTCGGCGGCAAGGC
>JBBIQF010000291.1:0-7982 GCA_037442445.1 Planctomycetaceae bacterium | reverse complement strand
ATGGGTGGCCGGCGGAGCCCCCCGGGGTGGGGGGGGGCCATAGCGGACCGTGGTGGGGGCCGTGGGTCGCAGGTCGGCGTCGGCCGCATCGGTTCCTTCGGCCGGGGTCGCAGGGGCAGCCTCTTGGTACACGGCGGCACCGGCCGCGGGGCTGGATTCCAGCACAGGTCCAAATCCGGTGTCGGGCCGGCCGGCGTTGCCGGGCGTGGCCGGCGGCCGTGCGGCCTCGGGGCCGGTGGGCCAAGCCGCTGGCGAGCCGCTCGGAGCCCCGCGGTTTGCGCCGCGGTCTGGGGCGGGCTTGGGGGCCGGGGTCGGCGGCTTGGGGGCCGCCCCCTCGGTAGCCGGCTCCGGCTTGGGTGTAGGGATGGTTTCCGCGCTGGGCGTCAGGTCCGGGTAGATGGTGGTGGTTTCGCCATCGCTCCATGAGTCGGACCGGCCCCGCAGGCCGCCATCGCCGTGCACTTCGATCACGTCGGCCAGGCACCAGTGCATGCGTGCGATTTCGGCTCGCTTGATCCGTTCCGCGTCTTCTTCGTTCTTGATGATGTGCGGCGTCATGATGATCAGCAGCTCGGTCCGCTGGTTGGTGCTCGAGTCGTAGCGGAACAGCCGGCCCAGGACTGGGATATCGCCCAACAGCGGCACCTGGCGATGCGCCTCCGATTTTTCGCGGCTGATCAGGCCGCCCAGGATCACCGTCTGGCCGCTTAAGGCCTGGACCGTGGTCTGGGCCAGGGTGCGGTTGATTCGCGGCGCGCGGATGACGCCGCCGGTGGTGGTGATCGAGACCGGAATACCTTCGGCCTCGGGGCCGACGCTGGAGCGGTTGGCGTCGATCTCCATAACCACCAGCCCGTCGGGGCTGATCCGCGGAATGACCTGGAGGATCAACCCCACGTCCTCGTAGTCGATGTTGTTGGTCTGGCCGAACTGGGTCAGCGACACCCCGCGGATTTGCGGCACGCGCTGCCCCACCTGGATATAGGCCGCCTGGTTGTCGAGGGTCATGATCTGCGGCCGGCTGAGCACTTCCAGCCTGCGGCGCTCCTGCAAGGCCCGCAGCAGGATGCTCACGCTTTCGCTGGAGGCCGACAGCACCAGCCCGCCAAAGCCCAGCGTGGGGTTGGTGCGGCTGAGGGCCAGATCGGCCAGCCCCTGGGTGCCCACAATGTCCGGCCGCACCGGCTGGCCACCCAGCGGCTGGTTATTGAAGTTGAAGCCGGGCGTGGGCACGGCCGGCGTGCCGGTGCTGGGGCTGCGGTCGAACAGGATCTGGTCCTGCAAGCCCAACTGCACGCCGAACTCGTCGGTATCGTTCAGCGTCACTTCGGCGATGAGCACCTGGATCATCACCATGGGCGGGCGCTGGTCGAGCTGCTCGACCAGGCGCATCACCTCGTCGTAGTAGCGGGGCGTGGCGCTGATGATGAGGCTGTTGGTGATCGGCTCGGGGACGGCGACCACCTCGCGTTCGATCTGCTCGAAGGGGCTGACGGCGGCGATCCGCTCGACGCTCCGCTCGGTTTGCAGGAAGTTGTTCACGGCGTTGGCCACGTCGGTGGCCGGCGTGTTCTTCAGGCGATACACCGTGGTCTTGCGCTTCGTTACGGCGCTTTCGTCCAGGCGGAGGAGGATGGCCTCGGCCACCAAGAGGTCGCTCCGCGAGCCGGCAGCGATGATGCTGTTGGTGCGCGGGTCGGCCACGAAGCGCACGGGAACCAGCGAGGTTTCGCCCTCGCCCGCGGCGGACACGGGGGCGGCCTGGCCAGGAACCGCCGCCTGGGCAAACAGGTCGGTCAGCATCGCCGTCAGCGCCTGGGCATCGCCATTGACGATGGTGAAGACCTTGATTTCCGCCCGCACCGCCGGCGGCTGGTCGAGCTGCTTAATGAGCGCCTCGATCAAGGGCATGCTCTCGGCGGGGGCGGTAACGATGAGGGCATTGGCCCGGGGGTCGGCGGTGATCCGCACGTCGGCCAGAATGCCAGAACTCAAGCGCCGCTGCCCCTGCACATCGACGGCGAGGAACTCGAGCATGTTCGAGGCCTGGCCGGCCTGCTGGGCCCCGGCAGCCGCCGCAGGTGCCGCCCCAGGCTGGGCCGCGCCCGCCTGCGCCTGAATGGCCGTTTGCAGCACCGGCAGCAGCGTATCGGCCACGGCGTGGTTCAGCCGGAAGATGCGGATCTCCACCTTCTTCTCGCTCTCCGGGACATCGAGCCGGGCGATCATGGCGGCCACCTCGGCCATGTCGCGCGGGCTGGCCTGCACGATCAGGGCATTGGACCGCACATCGGCCGTCACCCGCACCACCGGCCCCAGCCCGCCCCGGTCCGTATAAAACCCCTGAATTGTGGTCTGGAGCGTGCTGGCCGCCCCATGCCGCAACCGGAACACCTGGAACTGGCTCTCCGGCGCTACCGGCACATCCAGGCGCCGCACCAGGTCGATGACGCGTTCCACGCTCTCCTTGCGCCCGATCAGCAATAGGGCATTCGGCTTCACAAGCGCCGTGATGCTCACCGCCCCTTGCCGGGCCGCAAAGACCTCGCCGTACACCTGGATCACCAAATTGGCCAGCGCCACGCTATCGACATGGCCGAGCTGATAGACCACGATGGCCGGCTCGGTCACCTGGCTCAGTTCCTCGATCCGCTGGATGATTTCCAGCACCCGCTGCACGTCGCGGCGGTGGCCCCGCACGATGAGGACATCCAGCCCTTCGAGCATCTCCACCTGTACGGGGCCGATCATCCCGGCGCCTTCCTCTTCGCCCGGCTGGGCCGGTGCCTCGGGCTTGGGCGGTTGCGGGGCGCCCTCGGGCGGCGGCGCAGGCTGGGCCTGAGCCACCAGCGGTGCCGCCTGGCGAGGCTCGGCCTTGGGCCGCGCCTGGAACAGCTTGCTGGCCAACGGCTCTTCACCTCCCCCTTTGCGCGCCAAGGCACTCTGCCGCAAAGCCTCGACCGTCCGCCGGGCGTCCTCTGGCCGCGTCGTTCGCAAGGCGACCATCCGGGTGGTCTCCTCGCCTCGATCGGCCGGCGCATCCAGCGCGCGAACCATCTGCAAGAACGCCCGGGTCTGCACCTCCGGCCCCGAAACCCGCAGATGGTTCGCCCGGCGGTGAATCTCCAGGGTCAGCCCGGCGCGGTCCGCCAGCGCCATCCGGTAAACGCCCACCTCGGCCCCGGGGGCCGACACCGGCTGCAACCGAGCCCCAAGGATGGCCAGCAGCGCGGCCTCGAGCCGGTCGGCCGACACCACCGACAACCGATGTTCCACCTGTGTGCCCGCCGGAAACATTGCCGCCGCAGGGGCCGGCTGGCCCGCCGCGGGCGGGGAAACCGTGCCGGGCCGTTCCCCCTGTGCCAACAGGGCGGCCACTTGCCCCTGAATCCCTGCCGGGGCCACGACCAGTATCTGAGCGGTCCGCTCGTCAGGTACGATCCGCACACCGGGGACGCCGCGCAAGGCGGCCTGAAGCCGGGCGGCCTCGGCCTGAGCCTGCCCCACCGCGCACGGGTAAACCCGCAACGTGGTACTCGGCAGTGCACCACCGCTACCCGCTCCAGGACCTGCCGATGGGGCGGTCGGCGGTTTGTCGAGCGAGCGGATCACTTGCTGGGCGATCTCGTGCGCCCCGGCTGGCCCGCGGACCAATACCCGATTTCCCTTAGCATCGGCGATAACTTCTCCCCCCGGCGGAAGTAACGGGGCCAGCGTCGCTTCCACATCGCCAGCCCTGGCGTATTGCAGCCCGTAGGAGCGGAACCCAGGGTCGCCACCGGTTGGCTCGGCAGCGGCCAGGAGCCCCCCTAGCATTAAGACAACGCATGCCCCCAATACAAGGGGAAACACCTTAGCTGTTCGGTGAACGGCGCGATAGCGAGGTGCGATGCAAGACATAGGTTTCGGTGTCCGGTGCTCCCCCGCGTGACTTGCCTATCGCCAAGCCGCATGCACGCCGTTGCCCGCCATTGGCGGTACTCTTCAACAGCCGCGTGGCTCTGAAGAGGTGCTTAGCCGGCGCAGCGGCCCGCAACTTTTCCGCAGTCGGAATAATCGGCAGAATCTGCCCAATCCTCCAGCCGATTGCTGGAAAGTGGCCCGCACCGAGAAAAAAGCCGGAGTTTCCCGACCCGGCAACGTGCCCTCACATTCACTAAGAGCGGTCTGGCGGCCTCAAGGCCCAGCGTGCGGACGCGAGAAAGCATGTCCCTCCATGGAGGGATACTGCCTGTTGTGACCGCTTTCCCTGGCCCCTATCGCGATTCTACTGTCTTTGCTCTCTGAGAAATCTTGATTTCCGGCTGCCACCGGCCGCCCCTACTTCTGGGGGAGGCTTCGTCGCACACCGGACCACTCCGGCTGGCCACGCGCCGGGCAGAAGAAGTGCTCTAACAGGGCGGGGTCGGCCGCGAAGTCCACGTGCAGCAGACTGCCGACCGCGTAGAACGTGCCGGCCAAAGCGTACTCAAGGCCCGGCTCGGCGACGAAGCCCGCCGCTTTTCCCACAGGCTCCAGCCGCCACATGGCGTTCTGGTAGCCGCGAATCCGCGTTCCCTTTGCGCCCAACCATGTGGAGCGAGCCAGAGTAACCTCCCTCGGCCGGGCGGGCTGAGGCCACCGGGCCAGCCGAGCCACCGCCGGCAGCACCCCCGCCATCAAGCGGAAATCGCCCGCCGGGGTCTCCATCTGCTGGCAAAGATACGCTGCGCCGCCCCCCTCGGCATAGATCCGCCGGCCAGCGCACAGGTGACTGCGCAAGGCAGCCATCATGCAGTGGTTTTCCGACAATGCCGCTGCGTATCGTTCGGGATGCCCGCACCCGAAATACACCACATCGGCCTGGGGCGGAAGGTTCTCGTCCCGCAGCGGCGAGAAGTCCACCACCACCGCCCCGCGCTGCTCTAACAAGTCCAGCGTATTCGGAAAATAGCAGTTGAACGCTTCGTCCAGGGCAATGGCCACCGTCAACTTGCCCGGCCCTGGCGGCGCACCGGCAGATGAGAGGGGGGAGGCGGACCGGCCAGCCGCCCCGGGAAACTCCCGGCTGGTGGCCAGTTCCAAGATCTTCTCAGGGCGCCAGTGGCGTGCCAGATTGACCCCTAGGGCCTGGTACAGATCGCGGGGCGGCCGGCTGCCGCGGGGAAGAGCCTCCAGCCGGGCCCGCAATCGAGGCAACGCCTCTAACGCCCCCAAGACCGGAACGCCCCATAGCACCTCGAAATCGACGGCCAATTTGGCGGCCGCCTCGGCCCCCGGCACCCGATCCAACAGCAGCCCATCCACCTCGGCCGGCGGCGCGGGGATGCGGCAGGGCCCTAGTTGGCCCACATCGAGCACGGCCACGCGGGGAAGTTCCAGCCACTGGCAAAGCACATCCAGCCGGCCACCCTGCGCACCATCGTCCTCGGGTGAGCCGAATCGGCCCTCCACCAGCGCAAGGTCGGCCAGCTTCGCGCCCCGCACGAACAACTCGCGGCAGACGTCGCGGGTCATCAGCCAGCTATCGAGATGGCGGGTGGCCAGGCCGGTGATCGAGGCGGCCCCGGCATGCCTCGGAAAACAGGCCCGCGACAAGAAACTCTGCACGTGGACGCCTCGGCTGTGCAACGCCTCCATCAGGGCCCACAAGCAGGCCTGGGGATTGACCCCAGGCTGAAACGACCCCACCGCAAGCCGAGGTATTTGTGACATAGGTCTCCACAAGCATCGGACGACGAGGCGCCAGCCTGACTGCATTCTTCGGGACACCGTGCCCGGAGTCAAGCAATTCCAGCAGTTTTTGCCTCATCCCCGGCTGCATGACACCCGCGCCCCGTGGGCAGTACGTGCCAGCCGGCAAATAAATGCAACCTCTCCTGCTAAAAATCCCTTCCGAGCCGGCTCCTCACCCCGCCCGTCAGCGCAGATGTCGGCCTGGATTGACTTTTCTTGCAGCAAGCCGATAGATTAGCCGCAGGGAACGAGCCCGCAAAAGGGGCTGTGCCGGCCGCTGGCTCGGCCTCTCGCATGCAAGCCGTAACCCGGCGCCCGGCTTGGAGTTAGGCCATGAAAGTCGTCCATTACGAGCGGATTCCCGCCCAGCGGGTCGAGCTGGAAGGGGCCAAGGGCGTGTTGATGCGGTGCCTCATCGGCGAGGCCGACCACGCCCCGAGCTTCACCATGCGGCAGTTCGAGATCGCCCCCGGCGGCTGGACGCCCCGGCACTCCCACGCCTACGAACACGAGGTTTAGGTGCTGCCCATTCGCGGGATGATGGGCTGCTGCTCGCCTGCAATTCCCGCCAGGAGAAAGCAAGACGGCGGCGGGCCATTGGCTGCCGATCGGGTTTGCTACTTGGGGAGAAGTCAATGTTCGGCAAAGACACACCCAGCGGAGCGGCACCGGAAATGGCTCGTGGGTTTTCCGGTGGGGTGGCGGGGGGTGCAGGCGGTCCCGCCGGCACCGCTGCGCAAGGCTCTGGGACAGGGGCTTCAAGGGGTGGCTTCTTGGAAGTGTTGGGCCGATACCTCCAGCGATTGGAGGGCTTGCGCTATCACGGAGCGTCGGAGGACTCGATGCGCGATGCCCTATTGGGTTTCTTGCGAGAGGCCTTCCCGCGGCTGGAGGCCGCCGAGCCCATCCTCCTTGAAAAGCACATCCCCGCCTTGAAGGTCCGCGGCGGCTACGCCGACGCATTGTACGGCGACTTGGTCTTCGAGTGCAAGAAACGCCTGGACGACCGGACCCGCGCCGAGGGGGTGGAGGAACTGGAGCGGTATCTGCGCAACCAACAACATCCCGAACAGTTTTTTGGCATCCTTACGGATGGGCAGCGGCTGGAGGTCTTTGCCCTCCGGGAGGATAAACTTCTGCTGGTGGATCGACTCGTCTTGGGTCCCGAGCGGGCCGAGGAAGCCTGGCTCTGGCTGGACAGCTACTTGTTCCATGAAAGGAACTTGCAGCCTACCGCCGAGGACGTGGCCCTGCGCTTCGGCGAGCGGAGTGCCGTTTTCTTTCAGAGCTTTCGCACGCTCGAAGGATTGTGGCGAGAAGTGGCGGCTTCGCCGAATGCTCAAACCAAGATCGTGCAGTGGCAAAGCCTCCTCTCGATCGTATACGGCTCTGCAGTGGGCGATCCGGGGCTGTTCTTGCGCCACACCTATCTGGCGCTGTTGGCGCGGGCGTTGGCCTTTGTCGCTCTCTGCCGGCGCAGCCCCCAGCAGGAGGAATTGTCGGGGATGGTCACGGGGGAGACATTCGGCCGCATGGGACTCGACAACTTCGTTGGGGACGACTTTTTCAGTTGGGTCGCGATGCGCGGAGTGGCCGATCGCGCGATGGGATTGCTCCATGCCCTGGCTAGCCGCTTGGCTGTGGCCTACGACCTCTCTGCTATCCGCGAAGACTTGCTCAAGGAACTCTATCAGGAGCTGGTGGATCCAGCCACGCGGCACGACTTGGGCGAATTCTACACGCCCGATTGGCTTGCGGAGCTGACATTGCGGCACGCGGGGTTTCCGGGCCAGCGGAAGGTGGCTGCGGAGGTGTCGCTCCTTGACCCTTCGTGCGGGTCGGGCACGTTCCTTTTCACCGCGGTCCGGATGCTGCGCGAAGCCGGTTGGCATGGCGCGCTATTGGCCGGCTGGTGTACCGAGCATCTGGCGGGCCTGGATGTACATCCGCTGGCGGTAACCATCGCCAAGACCAATCTTCTGCTTGCATTGGGGGCCGAGCTGAAAGGGTATGCTAAACGGTTCACGCTTCCCATCTATATGGCGGATAGCCTTACGTCGTCCGAGGGGGGCACCACGCATCCGGAAGTCCAGATTCGGGTTCCGGTGGAGGAGTTGGCTCAACGGGCGGGAAAGGCCCGGCCCAGGGGATTGCCGTCGTCGTTTGGGCTGCCTGCCCAACTGTCGGATCAACCGGCGCTTCTTGGGGCGGCCCTGGATACGTTGCTGGAGTTCGCAACTTTGCCTGGCGATCCCGCCAGCGTGCGC
>JBBIQF010000290.1:2598-8002 GCA_037442445.1 Planctomycetaceae bacterium | reverse complement strand
ACGCCATAGCGCCCAGGGGCTCTTTGACAAGCAGGCCATAGAGGTAGTAGTACCACCACCCGCCGAATCGCCACTCGCCACGGAGGTAGGACCACATTTTCATTTCGAAGTCGCGGCGCTGCCGGTCGATTCCCCGGAGGTAGTTTTCCGGCAGCGGCACAGGCACGTGGGCAAGCCACGACCCTGCGAACCGGTTTCCCCACTCAGCGGGCGCGGTATGGCTATCCCCACCCCCCAGCAGCGAGCTGGCGAATCGGTATTTCCCCAGCGGTTGGAACGAGCCTTCGAATCCGTACCCGGCGTTAATCAAGACGATCGCCACCGTGAGAATAACAAGGAGCTGGGCGATCTGCCCGCGCCATGGCGACGGCGCCGGGCCAGCCAATCCGTGGCAAGGCGGATGCGATTGGGCGATGGCCGCAAGTGGCAGGCAGCGCCCGCGGCATCCCCGATGCCGTACCAGCCGTGCAAGCCCAGGGCCTGCGATGCGCGCAAGCCAAAGTGCCGGCCACAGGCCGAAGACGACAAGCAGCGTGAGCTTCGCCAGTAGCGCCAGACCCAATGTAAGGCCGGCCAGGAGCGCCCAATGCCATGCGGCATGTTTCAGCCATCGCCAGTAGTAATAGCCGGCCGCGACCCCCAGCGCCGCTGCACCGGCGTCTGCGCTGATCAACGCGCCGTGCGCGAGGATACTGGGGCAAAAGCACCACAGCGTCATGGCGATCAGCCCCGCCCAAGGCCCGTAGAGGTCCCTGGCCCAGCGAAAACAAATCCATGCGCCTAGCACACTGAAAGGAATACAGGCCCAGCGCGCCAGGGTGAAGAACAGCACCGCCCGGTCTTTATGCAGCAATTGGAAATTCCAGCCGATCCAGTACTCAGGCCGCGTCTGCTGGGCATGCTCATAGCCGCTCCAATCCACCTCTGGGCGAAAGGCGAGTACCGGGGCGGTGGCCACCATCCGCACCAGCGGGGGATTGACCGGATAGAGGTCGAATCGGCCCAGCATCCAGTGGCTGAGGCCGGCGACCATAAAGCCGGTTTCGTCGAACGTCGGACTATGCCGGGCGGCAGACCATGCCAAGAGGCCGATGTGGACGGCCAACAAGGCTGCGCACATCCGCCGGACAACCCGCCGGCACGGCGCCGCGTCCACAGCTCGAGCATCGGCCAAATCGGCTGCACACGGCATGGCGTTCACCACAGCACATACACCGGAACGTGTACCACCCGCTGCCGGAGGCCTTCGATTTCGACGGTGATGCGGTGTTCCTCAAGGGGCGACTCGGGCGCTTTGCCTTGCCAGCAGACAGCGATTTGATGGTGCTGGGACTTCATGCCCCTCTGTGCCGACGAAACCAGGGCCGGGCTGCTGGCCGACACGCGGCGCAGGGCGAACGGCTTGGAAGCGTCCACGTACAGCACGGCAGAAGCTCCTTGGCGATTCTGCGGGGTGAGCAAGAGTGGGGTAGGCCATGCCCGGACTGCCCCTTCGGCACGCCAGAACACATTGCGCCGGAGTTGCCAGGGACCATAACCGATTTCAATCATGCCGGAAAACGCCCCGTCGCCAAAACCCTGATCCTCGAAATCGGGGCACGCCGCGTGCAATTGGCACTCGAAACGCACTCTGCGGATGCCATTGGCCGCCTCCGTGGCCGGCGGCCCGGCAGCCTCCATGCGCAAACGGTTGTGGAGCGTGTGCAGGCGAAACGGGTACTGTTGTTCAGCCACCGGCTGGTAAGCCTCCACCACGAGGTTCGCGGTGGCCTGCCCACCCGCGGGCACTTGCAGGGTGATGTCGCCGTCGGGCCGAGCAGCCAGTCGCGGATACACGTGGGCGACCAGGACGTAGCGGACCTCGGGCAGTTCGGGCAGATAGGTGCGGAGGGTAACCGCTTCCTCACGTCTTTGGACCTCCCCGCCGACACCCACCCGCAACTCGACGCGGGCGGTCTGGCCCGGTGGAACCACGGGGGGATCGACAAAGCATTGCGTACACCCGCAGCTCTTGTCGGCCACCTCGAGGGTGGCCGCATGCCTTGTCGATGGATTTCGGAAGACAAACGTGTGCTGGATTTGCCAGGTGGCCGGTTCGTTGGGATCGACAAGAACGGGGCCCACCTCGGCGACGGCGGGTAGAATTCTCTCTTCTTTGCCGCCGCGACACCCAAGGACGCCGATGGCCGCCAGCACCAGGCCTGCGCAAACCGGCCCGGCCCGTGCCGGGCCAGCCCCGTGGTGGTTATGGGCGTGTCGCGTTTTCCTTGGGTTCATGTCCCACGTCCTTCGGCGGCTTCGACCGCCTGTGGCGCAACACCAAGGCGGCCGCCAGTCCGCCCACAATGAGGACCACCAGCAGGCCCAGCCACCAATAGCGGCGCGGGCTGGGGGCACCCGGGAAGGCTAGCGCTTCGTCGGGAAACGCGTCCCGAGGACTTGCCACCTCCTCCAACGGGATCGTGCTCAGATCCAAGCGGCGAACCGTTCCCGGGGGCGGGGGATCCCGCAGACCCCAAATGGCCGACGCCTTGGCAATGGTTATGACAAAATCCTCATCGCTGGGAAGTGCATTTCCCAGATCTTCCGAAACCCACTCTTTGGCCAGCCACTGGGATTGGCCTTGGCCGGAAACCGCCATCGGGCCTGCTGCGGAGCGAACCACCCGCGCCATCATCGCCCGGCCGCACGGCACGAAATTCGACGCCACCAGCACCCTTTCGGTGCGGCGGCCGCCGCCGGGCGTGGCATCGACTTCTTCCTCGATCTTCGAGATGACCGGCGGCGCCGCCCCGCGCCAAAAAGTGACCCGGGCCACCAAGCGGTGCCGCCCAGGACTGGTCCGCACGATGGTGATGGCCAGATGGTCCGCCTCGGCAGTGGCCGCGAGGAACTCCACCTGTTCGCCGTACTCCGGCCGGCCAGCGTACATGCGCGACAGGCTCCCCACCTCGCCTCCGCCGAAAGAAAACGGGTTCAATATGCCCCGCGATAAAGGGCCGGCTCGTTCCAAACCGTAGTCCGCCTCGGTCCTGCGGAGGATAGCCGCCTGGCCCGGGTCGTTTCCTACCGGCAGCCTGTATGAGAGAAACAGGTCGGCCGTCGATGCCTCGTCGAAGGCGATATTGCTGGCCGTGCTGCCCCAATAGCGATCCTCGACCACATCAGGCGGCCGGCCATAGTCGGCCGACATGCGCATCCGCTGGCCCCGCTTGCAGAAGACCCCCGTCGCACGGTCTTCGTCCTCGGGTTTGCCCACCCGCGAGCCGAATTGGCCCTCAAGCGCCGCCTCTTTCGATGGAGCAAAACCCTGGCGAAACGTGTACCGGCAGCGAAACTCCACGCCCGAACGCCACTGCGCCACGGCCGCATCCAACGCCTTGATCAGCGTCGCCGGCGGGACCGCCTCTGCGGCAAGAGCCGCGACGGGGATGCCCGCCAGAATCGCCGCGTACAGCCCGACCCGCCGGTGTAGCATCGGCTTCATGGCTTTCCCCTTTGTGCGACAAGTCAAGCGATCCGCCCGCTTCGCGGTGCCACCCACCGGTTCTCGCCGCCAAGCCGTTTGCACCCCCGCTCACCAACCGTTTAGCAGCAGAATGCGCCCCGCCACCACGACTTTGGGACATCCGGTCGCTTTGCAGCCCGTCCATCGCGTGCATTCGGGCACGCGATTGGGCGCACCCGGCCCGTAATAGAAGCATGCCTGATTGGGGTACGTCTGCGCCACCGCGACCGCAACCCCCAGCCCCAAAGCGACCACCGCTGCAACCAGCCCCAGGCTAGGCAAATATCGCAAGCACCAACTGCAACCCATTTGTCCCCTCGACTTTCTAATCTCGAAGGACATGCATTGCAGACCAAAATGTAGTTTACCAAAAGGAAGCGGCAACGGAAGCATCTGACGGGCAGATTTCGGGGTATCCGCCCCCCCCGAAAGAAGTATCCGATAAAAGGGCTGTTCGTTGCCGGCATTCACGGAGGGCGAAGCCGCAAGGAAGCTACCGATGACCAAGGCTAAGGGACGAAGTTCGGATCGAAGTGCGTGCACCGCCGGGATGAGGCCGCCGGCTCAATCTTGACCGCTCCCCGCGCCCTGCTCCATGCTCCCCGCCACCTCCCGCCGGCTCGTTTTCGTTCTCCGCGCATTTCGCATTCCCCGCCGCCTCGTCGGGGTGGGGTTTGAAGAAGCGGGACCTCTTGACCCCGTGAAATCGACGGAACCGGTAAGCTCTGGCTATAGCCCCCCAGATGCCTCCTTTGCGCAGACGATGGCCGATTCGTGAGGCTTCGGTTTCAGTCGGTACGGCAGGTTCGACGATAGCTGACTAATGGGCTAAGTTGGTTCCACGCAAGGAGTTAATACACGCATGGGCGGCAAGGCGGTGAAGACATCGCGGAGGCGGCAGGCAGGCCAATCCGGGTTGGCCGCCCAGAGTTTGCCGGCCCGTTCGCCCAGCGTCGATGCCTCGGAGTTGCCTCTGGTATGAGCGGTCCAGCGGACGAGAGCGAACTTCGCCACCAAGTGGAAATGCTCAGGCGGCAGCTTGCCCAGGCGCAAAAGCTCACCGCACTGGGCGAGTTGGTCAGCACCACCACCCACGAGTTCAACAACGTGCTGACCACCATCATCAACTACGCCAAACTCGGGCTGCGCCACAAGGATCCTGCCAACCGCGAGAAGTGCTTCGAGAAGATCCTGGCAGCCGGCAACCGCGCCGCCCGCATCACCAACGGGGTATTGGGCATCGCCCGGAATCGCTCGTCCGGCCAGGAGCCGACCGATCTGGCCCGGCTGGTCGAAGATACCCTTCTGCTGCTGGAGCGGGAGATGAACAAGTATCGCATCACGGTGGAGAAGCACTTCCAGCCCACCCCGCCCGCGATGGTCAACGGCAACCAGATCCAGCAGGTGCTCTTGAATATGCTGATCAATGCGCGGCAGGCGATGCTTGGTGGCGGCCGGGTGGTGCTCAAGCTGTATCACGACCCGGAAAGCGACACCGTGGACCTGGTGATCCGCGACTATGGGTGCGGCATTCCGCCCGACAAGTTGCCCCATATTTTCGAGCCGTTCTTTACGACCAAGAGCGGCCCGGACGCCAGCGGCAAGGGGGGGACCGGGCTGGGGCTTTCGATGTGCCGCGACATCATCGAGGCGCATCGGGGGCGGATTCGGGTGGAGAGCACCGTAGGCCGGGGAACGGCTTTTACGCTGAAGCTGCCGGTGGCCCGGGGTGCCGTGGCCGAGCGGGCCGGCGCCGCAACGGGCGCGAGAACCGCGGCAGGGCACCCGGCCGGGCCTTCGCTTCCCGCTACCCCACCGGCACCGGGATCGCCCGTGGCCTGAAAGCCCCCGTTCCGGCCGGCGTGCACGCAAGACACCCCGCTTGGGGCCTTTCCC
>JBBIQF010000290.1:0-2581 GCA_037442445.1 Planctomycetaceae bacterium | reverse complement strand
GCCAACGGATTCCTTTGCCCGACAGGGCCGTAGCCCGGTGGCCAGACCCTTTTGACGGGCATGGGCCGCCGTGGGTACATTGGGGCCGGCACCGCAGTCGCGTTCCTTGGCCGGCGGGCGGCCGGGCGGCTGCGGTCCGTTGGGCCCGTGGGTCTTGGGGAGGATCGGCCAATGTCCGGGCGTGCTTTCTGCTCGCGTCGCGATTTCGTGCGCAAGACCGCAGGAGTGGGCGTGGCCCTAAGCGCCCCGATGGTGCTGGGGGCCGCGGCCAAGGGTTCCGGCAAGCGGTTCAAGATCGCCTTGATCGGCTGCGGCGGCCGGGGCAACGGTGCGGTGGCCGATGCCTTCGAGGCCGCCAAAGTCCTCGGCTGCCAGGTCCAGGTGGTGGCGGTGCACGATTACTTCAAGGAGCGGGCGTTGCGCTCCGGCCAGCGCTGGGACGTGCCGCCGAACCGCTGCTTCGGCGGGCCTTCCGGCTATCTGGACTTGCTCCAGACCGATGCCGAGATCGTGCTCATTGCTGCGGCGCCGCTGTTCCGCCCACGGCAGTTGGAGGCGGCCATCCGCGCCGGCAAGCACGCCTTCATCGAGAAGCCCGTGGCGGTCGATCCGCCGGGATGCCGCCAGGTCATTGCGGCCGGCCAGGAGGCCCTGCGCAAGGGGCTGGTGATTACCGCCGGCACGGAGATGCGGCACGACTGGGACTTCCGCCTGACCCACCAGGCCGTGGCCGTGGAAAAAGCCCTGGGCAAGCTCTACGCCGGCCGGGTGTCGTTCTGCATCGCTTCGATGTTTGCCACCCGGCCGATCCAGCCCAAGAATGCCGACGACCTGGTGCGGACGTGGCAGAACTGGGTGGCGCTTTCGGGCGACCACCTGGTCGAGCAGCACGTGCACAACATCGACGTGGCCAATTGGTTCTGCGGCCGGCCGCCGCAGAGTGCCGTGGGATTCGGCCAGCGGGCCCGGCGGTGCGCGGGCGACATGTACGACTTCTTCAGCATCGACTTCGATTACGGCGACGGCGTGCACATCCACTCCATGTGCCGGCAGGTCAACGGATGCTGGAACTGGGTGGGGCACGACTTCGTGTACGAGAAAGGGCACACCAACGGCAGCGATTATCCCAAGCCCCGGCAGTCGCCCATCCCCTTGGATCTGCCCCGCGGCAAGGCCAGCCATCACCAGGAGCAGATCGATACCCTGTACTACGTCGGCAAAGGGCAGCCCCACGACGAGGCCCGGGCGGTGGCCGAATCCACAGCCGCGGCCGTCATGGGCCGAATCTCGGCCTATACCGGCAAACAGGTGTTCTGGGACGAGATGATGGTCGATCCGGCCAAGAATCCGGCGGTGTACAACCTGACTCTCAAGCCCACCGCCGAGGATTTCGAAAAGGGGACCGTGGAACTGCCCAAGGAAAACGTGGTGGCGCTGGCTGGCGTGGGGTTCTGAGGGCCCGCCGGCGTTGGTTCCAACCCTCAGGTGGTATATAGGCACCCGAAAGCTGTGGGCAGTGCGGGACGTGTCGGCAACGCGGAGCGCCCATCCGGCACGGCGGTCGGCTCACCGGGGCCGGCACGGGTAACCGCCCATCACGGCGTCCACCCGGCTCTGGTAAATGGGGAATCGGCCATCCAGGCCATGCAGGCGCAATACCTGTAGGTTATATGCCGATAGCCCGCTTAAGCGCAGCATCCCGCCGCGCTCGCCGATCCGTTTGTGCAGGAGCACCAGTTGGCCGATGAGCGCACTGTTGAGCAGATCGAGCTCATCGAGTTCCAGCACCAGGCGATAAACGAAGTGCCGTTCCAATAGCGACCAAATGAGGTCAGCCAGGGGAGGGGCTTCGACGCAATCGGGATGCGGCTGCCCCACACGAATCCAGAGCCCGTCGGGGCCGCGGTCCACCCTGAGCTGCCATGCAGGGGCAAGCGCCGGCATTCCACTCCTCCTTCGTGCCAAGATAGGGCGAGCGCCGCCAGACTAGAAAATCCCAGCCGATTCAGTTTAGGCGACTTGCCACAATCCGCAATAACCCCGAAGTGGGGGAAAAGGCGATTTTCGAAAGATTTCCCGCCGGCCGGCGTGCGTGCAAAGCACGCACTCTACTTGGTCATTGGTGCTTGGCCATTGCCGCTTCCTTCGTCATTTGGCTTTCGGCATTCGGCATTCGCCACTGCCCCCGCCCGCTTGGTCATTGGTGCTTGGTCATTGGTGCTTCCTTCGACATTTGACTTTCGACGTTCGGCATTAGGCATTAGACACTGCACCGGCTCCGTGTCACGTGAGCGACCAACGGGCCTGGCGCAACACCGCCCGGTCCGAGCCCCGCATCAGCTCGTACCACACGGTCACCAGGCTGCCGTCATCCAGTTCGACCGTGGAGGGATAGCCCAGGTCGCCCCCAATGCCATCGGCCGAGATCACCATGGGCTCGGACCACGTTTGGCCATGGTCGGTACTGAGGCGGGCTTGATTGCCGAACGGCTTTCGCCGATAGCCGTAAGTCATCAGCAGTCGGCCGTCGCGGAGCCGCAGGAGGTGCGAGGGGAGGCCCCACACGCCGATAGGGTGGGGC
>JBBIQF010000289.1:0-8011 GCA_037442445.1 Planctomycetaceae bacterium | reverse complement strand
GACGTCTCGGCGTACAGGTTCTCGCCCCGCTTGAGCAACGCCTCGGGGTTGATGAACGTCACCAGTTCGATCGTCCCCTGCTGGGTCAACTGGGTGTTGTTGGGCTGCTGCACCATCACCTTGCCGTCGGGGGTAATCTGGATCTTGATCGTGTCGGGCGGGATGGAGATGGGCGGTTCTAGCAGCCGGCCTGTGCTGGCCGACCCCACCACAAGCTGCCCCTGGGCATTCAGCGAGAGGTTGCCCGCCCGCGTGTACAGAATCTCGCCCGACGGGTCCATGACCTTGAAAAACCCGTTTCCCACGTCAAGCTGGTTGCCGGTTTGTTTGAGGGCTCCCTGGCGGAAATCGGTTTGCACGCTGGAGACCTGGGTCCCCAGGCCCACGGCGATGCCCACGGCGGTCAGGTTGCTGGCCGAGTCCTCGGCCCCCGGCATCTTCTGCTGCCGGTAGAACAGGTCCTCGAAGTTCGTCCGCCCCCGCTTGAAGGCGGTGGTTTCCATGTTGGCCAGGTTGTTGGCGATCGAATCGAGTTTCGATTCCATGGCGGTCATGCCGGTGGCCGCCGAGTAAAGCGCTTGTACCGTCATGGTTTCTCCCTCGGGTTATGAAAGCGCCACGCCCGCGGCGCGGACGCCCCGGCCTGTGCCCCGCGGCGTGCAAGCCGGTCGAAGCGCTACACGCGCAACAGCCGATTCACCAATCCGGAAAGCATCTGGTCCTGTGCCTGCATCAACTGGAGGTTGGCCTCGATGGCCCGGCTGGCCTCGATGAGCTGGACCATCTCCGACGTGGGGCGCACGCCGGAGAGTTCGAGGTATCCGGCGGCCACGCGGCGCTGGCCGGCCGGCAGCGGCTGAGGCTCCGCCTGGGGGCGAAAAAGGTTCTCGCCCACCTTGGCCAGTTCGTCATGCGGCGCCGGCCGCACCAATGCCAGCGCCACTGCGGCCCCCGGCTGGCGGACTACACCATCGGGGGTGATCTGGAACGCACCGGCGGCCATGTCGATCACCACCGGTGCCCCATTGTCGCTCAGGACCGGATAGCCTTGCTGCGTGACCAGCTCGCCGCGGTCAGTGAGCCGAAAATTGCCCGCCCGCGTCAGATAGTTCTGGTCGCCCTTGCGCACCACGAAAAAGCCATCGCCGTCGATGGCGACATCCGTCGGGATGCCGGTGCGTTTGAGCGGCCCGGCACTGAAATCGGTCCGCGTCTGGCAAACCATGGTGCCGCCGCCCACGTCGTTGAGCGACCCCGTTCCGGGCTCATCGAGGCCCTGGGCGATTTCCTCGGCATACCGGGCTTGCAGGATGGCCAAATCGCGCTTGAAGCCCACCGTGTCGACATTGGCCAGGTTGTTGGCGATGACCTCCAGGCGCAGGGCCTGCGCGTGGGCTCCATCGGCCGACAAATACAATCCGTAAGGCACGGCGTCCTCGTCCGCGACCAATCGGCTAGGGTTTTCCGGTTCACCCGCGGAACCGGGTCCGGTGGGCCCGCAGATTGCAACGCGCGTGCCGCACCAGCCAAGGCCTATCCCGCGGCGGCCCCATGGCTCTCACAACTTGCAGAGCCAAAACGGTTTAGGACGCGCCGGGCACCGTGAGCCTGCCCATAGTGGCAGGCCCGATGAAGGGACATGCCTGCCGCCGTTGCCGCAATGAACCGGCAAACGTTGCCGGAGCGAGGTACAAGATGCGCCCGCGCAAGGAAGACGGGCCGCGAGCTTTACGCTGCCGGGCAGGTGGACGAGCCAGCAGCCTTATGCTGCCGGGTACCGCGGGCATGGAGCCGGCGGCCCGTGGACACTGTCGGCGGCTGGTTACGCTGGGCGCGCCCGGGGCCGACGCGAGAGGGGACGCGACGGAGCGCGTCCCTCCAGGTTACGCTGGGCGCGCGTGGGGCCGGCCTAGTCGCGCTGCGTCAAATCCCGGTTCGAGGCCGAGGGCGTGGTGGGCTCGGGCTGCGAGTGCTTGCGCTGTTCGGCCAGGTTGTTCGCCTTGGCCACCACCTGCATGGCCGCCTGAATCTCCTGCGGGGTGAAATACGGCAGGCGCAGCCCGGTGGCGAACCGGAGTTCTTTGGCGGCCAATTGCTCCCAGGTCATGTCGTTATTAAGGTGCCAGGCGGCGACTTGGGCGACGCGCTGGGGGACTTCGCCCCGGCCCAACATGCGGACCAGCTCATGGACCGCCGCTTTGGACGTGTAGGCCTCGATGGGCTTGATCTCGTACTTGATGCCTGGGCGAGGGTCGGGCTTACCGTGATCCAGGCACACGGTAGCCGCTTGGGCCTGGGCGATGCGTTCGGGGGGGACGTTCATGAAGCCACCTCCCCAACCGCCCATGCCCATGCCGCCGAAGCCCATGCCGCCGAGTCCGCCGAACCCGCCGCCGAATCCCTGGGCCCCACCGCCATAGCCGCCGCCAGCGCCGTAACCGGCTCCGCCCCGCCGACCCCGGCCGCCCCCAGCGCCCATATCCGGCCCGAAACCCGCCTGCGCCAATACCGGCACGCCCGCGAACGCCTCGGGCAGCTTCACATTCAAGGGCTTATTCGTCTTGTTCTTGACCAACAGCCGGCACTGGGTGGAATCCTTGGGGATGAGTTGGGCTTCGACCAGCCCCTGCTCCATCGCCGCGAACAACTCCACCGTCTCGCCGGCCGGCTGCCGGGGTGCGGTGCGGTTTCGCTCGCCGGCCCAGGTCCGATCGGTCCAACCCAGCACGCCCAGCACCAAGGCCAGCGCGCCGACCCACCAGGCATTTCGACCCGATGCCATGACCAAATGCCTCCGAAATTGAGAGAGTGTCTCCGCGCAGGGTTCCAAGCGGCAGGCCCCTGCCGCCTCGCTTCACGGCAACTCTTTCATCCTAATCCCGTTTGCGCGAAAAACCAAGCAAAAAAACTGGCGGTAGGGCTTCTACCAAAGGCGAGGGAAAGGGGGGCACGCTTTTCCATTCGATAGAAGGGATTGGTATACCACTAAAGTGGCAATCCTTTGACAACCTGGGCGTGGTGCGTTACTTTTTAGGGCCAATTCCCGACAGGGGGTCAATGTTCCTGTTTGGCCACGCACGTGGTGGCCGGGTGTCCAAGGCGGGAATCCTGTTTTCCGCCTTGGCGGTTTGGTCCAATCGACTTAGGAGAGTCCATGTTCCAGCGTCTCAGGCAGCGATGGTACCGGGACCAGCGGCTGCGGGCGGCCTATCTGGTCTTGATGTTGGTCCTTTTTGTCGTGGGCTGGCTGACCTTGCCCGTGTGGTCGGCGGATCAAAGCGCTTCGCCCGGGGCGGCGGAGTCGGCCAAGACGGCCCAGCCGGCCCCCGGCGCTCAGCCCCCCACGCCAGTCGTGCCCGACTCCCAGACCGCCTCTTCCCACCGCGAGCACAAGTTCCAGTGGTTCACGCCCCTTACCACCTTCCCGTGGGGTGAACGGATCGCCTTGTTGTTGGTTCTTGGCGTGGCCATCGCGGGGTTGGCGTACGCTTACATGCTGGTCAAGCAGGTTCGCGAAGCGGACCAGGGCACTCCCAAGATGCAGGAGATCGCCGCGGCGGTCCGCGAGGGGGCCGATGCCTACCTGTGGGCGCAATTCCGCAAGATCGGCCCGCTGATCGTGCTGATCACCATCGGCCTGTACTTGACCAAGCATTACGATCCGCCTTTCGCCTGGGGCCGCGCCGGCGCCTTTCTGATGGGCTCGCTGTTCAGTTGGACCGTGGGCTTTGTGGGTATGAAGCTGGCCACCACCGGCAACCTCCGCGTGGCGGCGGCGGCCAAGCGGAGCTACGGCGAAGCCCTGCAGTTGGGCTATCGCACCGGCACCATCACCGGGATGCTCACCGACGGGCTGGGCCTGTTGGGCGGCACCACGATCTTCTTGATCTATGGCGAACAGGCCTACGAGGCCCTGTTGGGCTTCGGCTTCGGCGGCACGCTATTGGCTTTGTTCATGCGTGTGGGGGGCGGCATCTACACCAAGGC
Organism: Planctomycetaceae bacterium; assembly: GCA_037442445.1. GTDB lineage: Bacteria > Planctomycetota > Planctomycetia > Pirellulales > Thermoguttaceae > JANLFZ01. Next base: position 4,024 of record JBBIQF010000289.1, on the reverse strand, counting down.
GGCCGATGTCGGGGCCGACCTGGTGGGCAAGGTCGAGGCCGGCATCCCGGAGGACGACCCCCGCAACGCGGCCACGATCGCCGACAACGTCGGCGACAACGTGGGCGACTGCGCCGGTATGGCGGCCGACATCTTCGAAAGCTACGAGGTGACCATCGTGGCCGCCATGATCCTGGGGCTGGCCAGCTTCGGCCACAAGGGCGTCATCTTCCCCTTGCTGGTCCGGGGCATCGGCGTGCTGGGCTCGATCATCAGCACCTATACCGTCAAGGCGGGGCCCGATGATACCTCGGATACCGCCCTGAAGAGCGTGCACCGGGGGTTCTGGATCGGTTCGCTGATCTCGATCGCCGGGTTCTTCCTCATCGGCCTGGGGTACCTGCACTTCGACGCGGCGTACTTCAAGGAGTACCCGATGGCGGCCTCCGGCTTCCCGGGCGGCGAACCCGCCGGACTGCCCGTGTGGGCCAATTTCGGCTGGGCCGGGTTGGACATGCGCCCGGCGCTGACGTGCCTGATCGGCGTGTTTTTGGCGATCGCCTTGAACAAGGTCACCAGCTACTACACGCACACGTCGCACAGCCCGGTGAAGACCCTGGCCCGGAGTTGCCAGACCGGCCATGCCACCAACATCATCCAGGGCTTCTCGGTGGGCTACGAGAGCACGGTGGCGGCCCTGCTGGTCATTGCCGGGGCCATCATCCTCTCGGTGCTGTGTTACTGGGGCACGCCGCCGGTGTTCATCGCCTTCGGCGTGGCCATGACCGGCATCGGCATGTTGACCCTGACGGGCAACACGATCTCGATGGACGTCTTCGGCCCGGTGGCCGACAATGCCAACGGCATCGGCGAGATGGGCTACGACCGCGCCGAGATGGGCGAGGAGAATTACAAGCGGGCCCGGCAGATTCTGGCCGACCTGGACGCCGTGGGCAATACCACCAAGGCCGAGACCAAGGGGATCGCCATCGGCTCGGCGGTGATCGCCGCCGTCTCGCTGTTTGCCAGCTTCATCGCGGTCATCGCCGTCGGCAGCGAGGACAAGATCAACCAGATGACCGAGGCCCAGTACTACGCCGAGGCCGGCAAGCTGACCGTGGCCGACCCCCTGGTCCTGGTCGGCTTCCTCATCGGCGGCGCCGTGCCGTTCTTGTTCAGCTCGATGCTCATCCGGGCGGTGGGCCGGGCTGCCTTCTACATCGTCAACGAGGTGCGGCAGCAGTTCAAAGACCCGGCCATCATGGCGGGCACCAAGAAGCCCAACTATGGCCGGGTGGTCGATATCTGCACCTCGGCGGCGCAGGGCGAGCTGATCGGCCCGGGGCTCTTGGCCATCCTCGCCCCCACCTTTGTCGGATTCCTCCTGGGGCCGTACGCCCTGGGCGGCTTCCTGGCCGGCATGATCCTGGTGGGCCAGCTCCTGGCCGTGTTCATGGCCAACGCCGGCGGCGCCTGGGATAACGCCAAGAAGATGATCGAGGACGAACCCCGTACCGAGACCACCGGCAAGGGGAGCGAGAAGCACAAGGCCGCCGTCACCGGCGATACGGTGGGCGACCCGCTGAAGGACACGGCCGGCCCGGCCATCAACCCGCTGGTCAAGGTGATGAACATGGTCAGCCTGCTCGGCCTGAGCCTGGTGCTCTCCTACAACGTGATGGGCATCAACCCCGCCGAAAAAGGCGCAGGCACCGTGTGGCAGATCGGCCTGATCGTGGCTGCGGTGGCCGCCCTGATCATCCTCTGGGCCCTCCACAACAGCAAGCGCGAGACCGTCGAAATGCGGGAGCTGGTCGGGGGCGAGGCCCAGGCCTAGGCCCCGGCCTTCCACGAACGAGCCGCCGGGCAAAGAGCAGGGCCACGGCCCGCAAAGCAGGGAGCAAGAACGAGCCGGCGGGTTCACCCCGCCGGTGAAACGCCGATGACGAATGTCGAAAAGCAAATGTCGAATGACCAATGACCGGTGGCGAAGCACCAATGACCAATTCCCAATGACCAAAGCACGAGCGAGCCGCCGGGGTTATGTCGGCGGTGCAGGCAGGTAACCTATCCGGCCCGCCCTTGCATCTCGGTTATTAGTGCTTGGCCGTCGGTCCTCCGACATTCGTCATTTGGCTGTCGACATTCGTCATTTGGCGATACCCCGCCGGCATCAACCCGGGGGCTCGTTCTTGCGTACTCCCCGCTCCGTGCTCCCTGCTGCCTTCCGGCAGAGTTGCACTTCAGAGCTTCAACTGCGACGCCTTGGGCGTCACCTGGGCGATATTGGGCTTGGGATCGAACTCGGCGGCCCCAAGCACCCACGAGAAGCCGCCCCCAACGATCTTCTGGAACGTGGGGTTGGTCCACACGTCCTCGCGGTGGCCCATCGAGGTGTAGAACACCCGCCCTTTGCCGTGCTTGCGGGCCCACGTGGCCGGGAACGGTGGCCGCTGGTAGCACGCATCGACCATGCCCGCCGTCTCCTGGATCAAAATCACGTGGAGGTCGGGGGCGAAGTTCTTCAGGGCGTACCACTCCTCGAGGAGTTCGAAATCGCGGATGCCGTCCATGCCCGGGAAGTCGGGCGAGGCGACCTTCATGGTGGCCTTTTGCTGGCGGCCATGGGTGACGAACTCGCCCCCGATCATCTTGATGTACGGGGTAAGCTGGTCGCCCCGGGAATGGAACGAATCGGTGGCGGCATGGAAGCCCACGAAACCTTTGCCCGCCTCGATGGCCGAAAGAAGCCGCTGCACCCCGCGCGGCGACATCGGCGGCTCATCGCGCCCCTTGACCGGCTGGGTCAGATCGCCAGAGGTGTAGAAGGCGATGGCATCGAACTGGTCCAGGTCGCCATCGAAGATGCGGCCGTCTTTGGAACACACGACCTCCACGCCGTGCTTGGCCGCCTCGTCGACCATGAGTTTCTCCGAGTAGCTCAGCTCGCCCCCCTTGCGCTGGACCACCGAGTGCTCGAAGCCGGCGCTGCGGGTGAAGTAGAGGATTCTGTACTTCTTTTCGGCCCCGGTGGCCCAGCCCAGCGGAAAGGCCGACAGCCCGGCCAGCGCCGCCCCGGTCGAAAGCAACATCTCGCGACGTTTCATCGGCGAATCTCCTCAAAAGCCACGGGAAAACGGATGGGATCCACGCTCAGCATAACCGCCTCGGGCCGCCGGGAGAAGTGGCCGGCATCGGCCAGAGGCCCCTGGAGGCCCCCGGGCGACCGCCAACCCTAAGGCGCATGGAGGGGAGAAACGGCCTGCCCCGGCCGCGCCTGCCCGCCCAGCGTGCCTTCGGCCCCTAAAGCTCGCGGATCCAGATATTGCGGAACCGCACCGGGTTGCCGTGGAACTGGAGCAATAGCGGCAGCTTGGGCGCATGGGCCGTGTACTGAGGCGGCCGGTCCCATGCCGTGGTCCCCTGGATCTCCACATGGTTCTGCACCAGCACGCCGTTGTGGAAAACCGTCACGTAGGCAGGCCGGGTGAGCTTGCCCGATTTGTCGAACTGGGGTGCCTCGAACACGATATCGAACGACTGCCACTGGCCCGGCTTGCGGCAGGCGTTGACCAGCGGCGGGTACTGCTTGTAGATCGCCCCGCACTGGCCGTCATAGTAGGTGGGGTTGTTGTACGAGTCGAGAATCTGGACCTCGTAGTTGTTCATCAGATACACGCCGCTATTGCCGCGGCCCTGGCCTTCGCCCTCGATTTTTTCGGGGGCCGCCCATTCCAGGTGAAGCTGGCAGCTTCCGAACGCCCGCCGGGTGGTGATGCTGGTCTTCTGGGCGATGCAGTATCCGTCGCGGACGATCCACTCCTGCCCCCCTTCCCATTGCGACAGGTCCTTGCCGTCGAACAGCACGATGGCGTCCGAAGGCGGCCGGGTGGCGTCGCCCGGATCCACGACCTTGGGCTCCGGCCAGACTTTGCCGCTTTTCCATTCGGCGGCCAGCATCCACGTGCCGAGGCCCGCGGCCCCGCGCGCCGGGGGGGCGGGGGGGGGGGGGGGGGGGGGGGGGGGGGGCGGGGGGGGGGGGGGG